>CAVELT010000136.1:0-2107 GCA_963616545.1 Dysosmobacter segnis
GCATAGCGGTAGTTGGAGTCCCGCTCGGTGAGGAAGAAGGGCTGATGAATCAGGTCCGCCAGCTTGAGAAAATGCTGGTTCACGATGTCGGCATCCGGCGCGGCCACGAAAACGATGGGCTCCGGCTTCTCCAGGGATTTTTTCCAGTTCTGATCATAGACCCGGCGGTCCAGGAAGTAGGCGATGTCGATCTGGTTGTGCTCCAGCATTTCCGTCAGCTCTTTGGGGGATCCGGTTTTGATCTCCAGGGAGACCTCCCGGTGATGGTCGTAGAAATACTTGATGATGGCGGGGAGCTTGAAGGTCAGCAGGGATTCCAGGGTGCCGATGCGGAGGCGGTGCTCCTGCAGCTGGGGATTGCCCAGCGCGGCGTGGACATCGTTGATTTTCCGAAGGATTTCCTGGGCATAGACCAGAAATTCCTTTCCCGGCGGCGTCAGCTCTACCCGGCGGCCCACCCGGTCAAAGAAGCGGGTATTGAATTCCTGCTCCAGCTGCCGGATCTGTATGGTAACGGCGGCCTGGGTATAGCCCAGGGCCTCCGCGGCCCGGGAGAAGCTCTGCAGCTCTACGATCTTGATAAAGGAGTTTAACTGTCTGATTTCCATGGATTTTGCTTCAGCCTTTCCGGTGACGATCCGCGATGATGGCAGCCGCTGCCTTTCGGCCGCAGGCAGCACCGGCCTGGGAGGCATAATCCGGCAGTACGTGCCGGTGCAGACAGTCGCCCACCAGATAGAGGCCGGGGAGCGGTGTTTCCGTGGGCTCTGATTTGGACAGCAGTGCGGAGAGACAGTCCAGACTGTCGGCACCGCCGGCGAAGATCAGCCTGCGGCAGAGGTATTGCGGGGATTTTCCTTCATTAATATAGAGGGCAAAGTTTCCCTTTTCATCCCTTGTGATGCGGTCAACGGACTGCCCGAGCATGGTGGGCAGATCGTAGATGGACAGGGTTTTCAGGAAGTGCTTCAGATAGGCGGCGCTGCCCAGCATTTTCTGAAAGATGACAGAACCGGCGGCTGCCTCCTTTTTTCGGATGAGACGTCCGCCCAGGTCGGATGTTTTCTCCAGAAGAAGGCAGTTTTCGATGCCCAGGTCGAAGGCGGAAAGGGCAGCAGAGAGGCCGGCCGGACCGGCGCCGATCACCACGAGATCGTAGATATGCATAAAAGCTCCTAAATAATAGAAAAGACTACACAGTGTATTACTGTGTAGTCTATCATAAAAAATATTAATAATAAATGAATTTATGCGGGTGCAACGATTTAAGCGTGTGCATCGCTGATCATGAAATCCACAACCTTCTTCATATCAGCGGGCTCGTGAACGATGAGCTCCAGCTCCTTGATGTAAGCCTTATCCAGCAGCTGAGACATCATCAGCATCTGGGACAGCTTGGACTTCAGGTTGATGCGGTCACCCTCGGAGGATACCAGCTCTACCTTGCCGGTGCAGGCATTCAATACGTTAAACAGACCTTCTACATTGTTTACATTCTCGATTTTCATAATCTCTCTCTCCTTTCATCCTTGCTTCTCTCTCAACACAGTTACAGCATATCAGAGAGTTTGAAATTTGCAAGCGGAAATTGTCAAAAATTTAACACAAAAATGGTACGAAATTCTGAGCAAGGGATGGGCAAAAAAGTTGTATGCAGCCATTTTTTGATGTGATAAACTGATGAAAAGCCCGGAGGACGGGAAAGGAATCTATGCAGAATGGCCCAAAAAAAGGCGATAAAAGGAGAAAATATGAAGATTGCCATCGGAAATGATCATGCAGCGGTAGAAATGAAGAAGGAGATTCAGCAGTATCTGGAGGAAAAGGGTATTGAGGTGATCAATGTAGGTACGGATACCCCGGAGCGTTATGATTATCCCATCGCCGGCTATCAGGTGGCCACACTGGTGGCAGAGGGGAAGGCAGACTGCGGCATCGCCATCTGCGGCACGGGTATCGGCATTTCCCTGGCAGCCAACAAGGTGAAGCACATCCGGGCCTTCGCCTGCAGCGATCCTTACTCCGCTGCCATGGCCAAGCGCCACAACAATGCCAATGTGCTCTGCTTCGGCGCCCGGGTGGTGGGCATCGAGCTGGCCAAGTGCAT
>CAVELT010000136.1:2292-5750 GCA_963616545.1 Dysosmobacter segnis
TTTTCCGGGCAGGTCCCTGCCGCCTTCACCGCCGCGAGGAAGCTGTCCCGGGAGCGGGTGGCGATCAGTTCCTCCGGGAAATGAATTTCCTCCAGCATCGCCGGAACATTGCGGAAATTCCCGATATCGCAGGAGATATGGGCATCGCTGTTGACGGCGATGGATACCCCCAGCTCCGCACAGCGCTCTGCGATCCGCCGACATTTCTCCACAACGCGCGGACCGCTTTCCATGGAGTGGCTGTTGATCTCAATGAGCTTGTGCAGCTCCTTTGCCCGGAGAAGAATCGGATCGATCTCAATGGGCAGACCGGAACGGCCGATGTGACCGAGCATCAGCACCTTCGGCTCCTCCAGTACACGGAGGTAGGCTTCGGTACAGGCAGTGGTGCCGGCATG
Organism: Dysosmobacter segnis; assembly: GCA_963616545.1. Lineage (GTDB taxonomy): Bacteria > Bacillota > Clostridia > Lachnospirales > Lachnospiraceae > Oribacterium. The sequence continues at coordinate 2,691 of CAVELT010000136.1, forward strand.
CTCCGCAAAGCGGGTGCTGTGAACACTGCCGATGACATAGTGCATTTTCTCGCTGACCCGCTCATAGAGGCTGCGGCTGCCCTCGGCGTAGGGCTCTCCCACGATATTGCAGTCAATGGGAATGTCGTAGCCGAAGAGATGTCCCTCCAGATCCACAATATCCGCCTCACAGCCCCGGAGCAGGGTGATACCCTTCCATTCCAGAGGCCAGATGTGGCAGGTGGAGAGATACTGGTAGTTTTTGTTGCTGCGGAAGTCCGTGAACAACATATCGGAAAAGTGGTCGGTCGAGGCCAGCAGCTCCAGCCCGGCATCCCGGGCGGCGCAGACATTTTCCTCTATGGTAGAATAGGCGTGCCGGGAAAACAGGGTATGGGTATGTGTGTCGCAGCGTAATGAAATGGCCAAGCTTCTGCCTCCTTTACTTTTCGTCGCAGACCTGGAAAATATAGAACTTCAGGTAATAGGAATTCTCGTCTCCGCTCCAGAGAATGGGGTGGTCTGCGCACTGGGTGCGGAATTCCACCTGACGGAGCCGCTTATGGGCACTGCGGGCGGCCTCTGCAATGGTCTTGGTGAAGAGCTCCTGGGTCATGAAATGAGAGCAGGAGCAGGTGGCAAGATAGCCGCCGTCCCGCACGAGACCGAGACCCTTCCGATTGATCTCGCGGTAGCCGTTGACGGCATGCTTCGTGGCCTCCCGGGACTTGGTGAAGGCCGGCGGATCCAGGATCACCACATCATAGCGCTCACCGGCGGCCAGAAGCCGGGGCAGCTCGTCCAGCACGTCACATTCCCGGAAATGCACCGTATCTGAAAGACCGTTTCGCTCCGCATTGGCCCGGGCCTGGGAAACCGCAAGCGCAGAGATGTCCAGTCCCGTGACCTCCGCTGCGCCGGCGATGCCCGCGTTCAGTGCGAAGGTGCCCATATGGGTGAAGCAGTCCAGCACGCGCTTGCCGGGGCAGAGCCGCTGAATGGCCAGACGGTTATATTTCTGATCCAGGAAGAAGCCGGTTTTCTGTCCGTTTACCACGTCCACCAGGTAGCGGACGCCGTTTTCCGTGATCTCCACATTTGTATCGAAGGGCGCCGACAGGAAGCCCTTGAAGCATTCCATACCCTCCTTCTTCCGCACCGGTGCATCGGAGCGCTCATAGATGCCTCTTATGTTAATGCCGTCGGCCGCCAGAATCCGGGTGAGGTCCTCCAGCAGCATGGGCTTCAGTTTGTCGATGCCGAGCGCCAGGGATTCCACCACCAGCACATCCTCATACTTGTCCACCACGAGACCCGGCAGGAAATCCGCTTCGCCGAAAATGAGACGGCAGGAAGAGGTATCGACCACGGTCTTTCGATAGTCCCAGGCATTCTGCAGCCGCTGCCGCAGGAATTCCCGGGTAATGGGCTCCCGGCTTCTCCGGGACAGCATGCGCACACGGATCTTCGAATGACTGTTGATGAAGCCATAGCCCATGAAATAGCCGTCAAAGTCCAGCACGGTGAGGATATCGCCGTTTTCGAAATCGCCTTCCGTCCGGTCGATCTCATTGTCATAGATCCAGGCGCCGCCGGCCTTGATGGTGCGGCCCTCGCCCTTCTTTAAAATAACGCTTCCGTTGGAAAGCAGTGAATCTGTCATATTGTTTCCTCTTATATAAATAGATAGCCTTTGCTGCAGCGTGTATTTTACATGGCAGCAGTGTCCAGCTTCAGCAGGATCGGGCAGTGGTCGGAGCCCAGGATATCCTGGCGGATCTCCGCGGCAGCAATGGCGTTTTTCAGCTTTTCCGAGACCACAAAATAATCAATGCGCCAGCCGACATTTCTTTCACGGGCACGGGTGCGGTAGCTCCACCAGCTGTATTCGTCCCGGGCCTCCGGATGGAGATAACGGAAGGAATCCACAAAGCCGCTGTCCAGAAGGCGGGAGAACTTGGCCCGCTCCTCATCGCTGAAGCCGGCGCTCTGGTGGTTCGTGTCCGGGTTCTTCAGATCGATTTCCTCATGGGCGACATTCAGATCGCCGCAGAAGATCACCGGCTTTTTCTGATCGAGCCGGCAGATATATTCCCGGAAGGCGTCCTCCCAGTCCATGCGGTAGTCGAGACGCTTCAGTCCGTTCTGGGAGTTCGGCACATATACGGTAATGAGATAATAATCGGGGAATTCGCAGGTGATGACCCGGCCCTCCCGGTCATGCTCCGGTATGCCGATGCCGTACTGCACGGACAGGGGCTCCTCCTTTGTGAAGACAGCGGTGCCGGAATAGCCCTTTTTTTCAGCATAGCACCAATATTGATGGTAATCCGGCAGGGACAGCTCAATCTGCGAGGCCTGCAGCTTCGTCTCCTGCAGACAGAAGACGTCAGCATCCAGCTTCCGGAAGTCCTCCATAAAGTTCTTTCCCATGACGGCCCGCAGACCGTTCACATTCCACGAAACAAATGTTTTCTGCATAATCAATAAATTCTCCTTAGCAGTCTGATTATAGACGAAAATGCCATGACGAACAATTGCAAAAATCTTTTCCTCAGACAGAGTTTCAATGGAAATTCTATGCTATAATGTCGGAAAGACTGTAGAGAAGAGGACGAGATGTTAGGACTGAAGAAGGAGAAGGACAAATATATATTTAAGGTGGCTTCCCGCGGGCAGAAGCTGATGCTGAACCTCTATCGGGGCAGTCGCCGGGTACGGCAGATCCCCTTTGATCCGGGGCAGCGCATCGGCGATGTCTGGCGGCTGGAGCTCGACACGCTGCCGGAGGGTCTGAGCTATGCCTACGAACAGGACGGACAGGTGTTTACGGATCCCAACGGGGTGGTTTTTTCCGGACGGAAAAGATTCGGCTCCCTGAAGGACGGACTGCGGGTTCTGACCACGGATATTGCCGATGCGACGGCGCTGCCGGAGGCCTCTGAGGAATGGCAGAAGGATCGGCCGCTGAACATCCCCTACCATGAAAGCATTATTTACCGACTTCACGTCCGGGGCTTTACCAGGCACAAATCCTCGGGGCTGCCCGCCGATGTGCGGGGCACCTTTCAGGGAATCATT
>CAVELT010000137.1:0-5660 GCA_963616545.1 Dysosmobacter segnis
TGCCGGAATAACCGACAGATTCTTTCCGTTTTCACACCTTTTCAAAGGAAAGATTTTGTAATAGGATATAGAAAGCCTTCGGAGGGCTGCTGCCCTCCCTGCAACCGCGAGTCTATGAGTATGAGGTGACCCATGAATTTTCTTGAAGAACGTATCGTTGAGGACGGCCAGATTCGTCCCGGTAACATCCTGAAGGTAGACAGCTTTCTGAATCATCAGCTGGACGTCGGTCTGCTGGATGAGATCGGCAGAAGCTTTTATGAGCGCTACAAGGACGCCGGCATCACCCGGATCCTGACCATCGAGGCCTCCGGCATCGCCATTGCCTGCATGACGGCCCGCTATTTTCAGGTGCCGGTGGTTTTCGCCAAGAAATCCATGAGCAAGAATCTGGACGGTGATCTCTATACCTCCATGGTACACTCTTATACCCACAATACTGACGCCACCGTCATTCTTTCCAAGAAGTACCTGAACAGCAGCGACCGGGTTCTGCTGGTGGATGACTTCCTGGCGAACGGCAAGGCCATGCAGGGTCTCATCGACATCTGCGAGCAGGCCGGCGCCAGCGTGGCCGGCATCGGCATCGCCATCGAGAAGGGCTTCCAGGACGGCGGCGACTATCTCCGCAGCCGGGGCTATGACGTGGACAGCCTGGCCATTGTGGAATCCATGACCGACGACGGACAGATTACCTTCGCAGAACAGAAGTAAAGAAAAGCGCACAAAAGGAGAGGCAGCATACAGACCTGCCTCTCCTTTTTCATGCCGTTTTCTCCGCGTTTCCTACTTCACGATCACCGTCAGCATATAGATATTGTCCGGGATCTCCGCCGCGCTGTGAAAAACCTGCTCCGTGGGCAAGCCGCAGTCGGCAACAGCGAATATCTTCCTGTCTGTCTTCCGCAGCACCTGCAGCAGCTCTCCCAGTGCTCTGCCGCTCTTCATGAAGACCCGGGTGCCGGGCAGTGCCAGGGCCTCCTCCGCGCGGGAGGGGCCGGGGAAAATATGAATCTCCTCCTGTGCCTCTGCCAGCGCCATGGGAAAGCGTCCGGCACAGGCCGTGAAGGAGGGAATGCCGTTCACCGCAGAAACCGGGATGCCGTCCCTTTGGGCTCTGTCCTGCATATAGCAGTAGGTGGAATACACCAGCGGATCCCCGATGGTGAGGAAGGCCAGGCGCTGCTGCGCCGAAAGCATTTGCCTCAGCTCCCCGTAGATCCTGTCCAGCTGCCGGTGCATCTCCTCCGTATTCTTTGTCATCGGAAAGTGAAAGCCTGTCCAGGGCTTTTCTTCCAGCTCCGGCACTGCCTGCACCGCGATCTGATAGGCCCGGCACTTCTCCCGGGTCTCTGCCGGAAGAATCAGACGGTCGCATTCCCGCAGGATCCGCACCGCCTTCAGGGTCAAAAGCTCCGGATCACCCGGGCCCACCCCCACACCATAAAGGATGCCGCTGTTTTCTTTCATTCTGCCGCGTCCTCCTTTACTGCCGCCTTTTTCCGGCAGCGAAGGCCGAAGACATTACCCAGAACAGCTGCCAGCACGAGGCAGAGGGACAGGGCCTGGGAAACGGCAATGTTCGTGCCCCAGAGCAGCAGGGAATCGGTCCGGAGGCCCTCAATAAAGAAGCGGCCCAGCCCGTAGGCACCGAGATAGCACAGCGCCACCTGTCCGTCAAAGCGCTTCCGCCGGGACAGAAAGCAGAGAAAGGCAAAGACGCAGAGATTCCAGCAGCTCTCGTAGAGGAAGGTGGGATGGACCTGAATGTAGTCGACACCGCCTATGTTCACCGCATTGGCGATCACATCCGCGTTCAGCATGTTGGGGTTCACGATGGACTCCCGGATCCGCATGCAGAAGAAGGAATTCGTGAAGCCGCCGAAGGCCTCCGCGTTGAAGAAATTGCCCCAGCGTCCGATGGCCTGCCCGAGGATCAGTCCCAGCACGCCGCTGTCCGCCATGTCCGGGAAGCTGATTTTCCGCAGCCGCGTGAAGACGAGGCAGCTCAGGAAGGCTGTGATGACGCCGCCGTAGATGGCGAGGCCGCCCTGCCGGATGTTGATGATTTCACTGAGATGCTGCGAATAATAGCTCCATTCGAAGGCCACATAGTAGATCCGCGCGCCGATGATGGAGAGGATAATGCCGTAAATCGCGAAATCCTGGATGTCGTCCGCCTTCCGGCCCCGCTTCTGGTAGTCATGACTGGCCACCAGGGTGCCCAGAAGCATGCCGATGCCGATGATGATACCGTAGTAGGCAATGCGGAAGCCGAAGAGGCTGACAGAATTCTTCAGATGCTCGATGCCGATGCCCAGGTGGGGAAAATAAATGTCGTAATTCTCCATAGGCCTCCCTTACTGCGGGTCTTTGGAAAAGTCCGCGAAGAAGCAGGCATCCCCGAAGCTGAAGAAGCGGTATTTTTCCTTCACTGCCTCCTCATAGGCATGAAGAATGTGCTCCCGGCCGGCAAAGGCGGAAACCAGCATCACCAGCGTGGACTCCGGCAGATGGAAGTTGGTGATCAGGGCGTCCATGGCCTTGAAGCGGTAGCCCGGGAAGATGAAAATGTCGGTCCAGCCGGACTGTGCCGGGATGGTGCCGTCCTCCAGCGCCGCCGACTCGATGGTGCGGCAGGAGGTGGTGCCGGTGCAGATGATCCGGCCGCCGTTTCGCTTGCAGCGGTTGATCTTCTCCGCCTCAGCCTCATCGATCATATAAAACTCGGAGTGCATGTGATGCTCCTCGAGCTTCTCTGCCTTCACGGGACGGAAGGTGCCGAGACCCACATGCAGTGTCACGTGCGCGATCTCCACGCCCTTGTCCTTTGCCTTCTGCAGCAGCTCCTTCGTCCAGTGGAGACCGGCGGTGGGGGCAGCGGCAGAGCCGTCATGCTCCGCATAGACGGTATTGTAGCGGCTTCTGTCCTGCAGCTGGTGCGTGATGTACGGCGGCAAGGGCATTTCCCCGAGGCGGTCCAGCACCTCCTCAAAGATACCCTCATAGCTGAAGCGGATGATGCGGTTGCCGTCATCCACGGTCTCGATGATCTCTCCCTTCAGAAGTCCCTCGCCGAAATCCACCCGGGCGCCGTTCCGCATTTTCTTGCCGGGCTTCACAAGACACTCCCACTCGTCCTTCGTTTTCCGCTTGAGAAGGAGCACCTCCACATGGGCGCCGGTTTCCTCCTTCACGCCGTGGAGGCGGGCCGGTATCACCTTGGTGTCATTGATCACCAGACAGTCTCCCGGATGCAGGTAATCCACGATATCATAAAAATGCCGATGCCGGATTTCTCCGGTATTCTTGTCCATCATCAGAAGCCGTGAGCTGGCCCGATCCTCCAGGGGATCCTGCGCAATCAGCTCCTCCGGCAGGTCAAACCAAAAGTCCTTTGTTTCCATTTATTTTTCTTCCTCTCCGCTGTTGTCCTGCAGCAATGCCAGAAATTCTGCCTCCGTCAGCACCCGAACGCCCAGGCTCTGTGCCTTGGTGAGCTTCGAGCCCGCCGCCTCACCGGCCACCACAAAGCTGGTCTTCTTGCTGACGCTTCCTGTTGCGGTGCCGCCGTTGTCCGTGATCAGCGCTTCGATTTCCTTTCGGCCCAGGGTCGGCAGTGTACCGGTGACCACGATGCGAAGCCCCGCCAGCTTCGTGCTGCCCTGCTTCTCCGCGCTCACCTCCATGTTCACACCGGCATCCGCCATCCGCTGCAGAAGGGCCGCGTTTTCCGGATTGCCGAAAAAGCCCAGAATGCAGTCTGCCGTGGTCTCGCCGATGTCCGGAATCGCACTCAGTGCCTCGCGGTCGGCGGCCGCCAGCTCCCGGATCGAACGATAGTGCTGCAGCAGTGTCCGGGCCGTGGATCTGCCCACATTCCGGATGGCAAGCCCTGTCAGCAGCCGCTCCGGCGGATTGGCCTTGGATTTTTCGATCTCCCCCAGGAGCTTGTCCGTGTTCTTCTCTTTTCCGATGATGCCTTTCTCGATCAGCTCGTCCCGATATTCCTTCAGGGAATAGATATCCGCGTAGCTATGCAGATATCCGGCCTGCACCAGCGCATCCACCAGCGTTTCTCCCAGTCCCATGATGTTCATCGCATCCCGGGAGGCAAAATAAGCAATGGTACGGCTGACCTGCGCCGGGCAGCGGGGATTCACGCAGCGGATATCCGCCGTATCCTCCTCCCGGATCAGCGGCTCCCCGCAGACAGGGCAGACGCGCGGAGCCCGGTACACCTCCGCCGGCGCCTGCACACAGCCGTTCAGCTTCGGAATGATCTCTCCGCTCTTGAACAGCCGGTACTGTCCGCCAATGCCGATCTGCATCTCGGTAATGTAATCCTGATTGTGCAGTGTCGCCCGGGACACGCTGGTGCCGCAGAGCCGGGCCGGCTTCCCGGTCTCGCTGTCATGGAAAATGCCCGTAAAGGTCAGCTTGCCGGTTCTGCCCACATCCACGGAAATCTCATCCATGGTCACCACCCGCTCCTCCGGAGGGTACTTATAGGCAATGTGGCCGCTCTGGTACTTGCTGCTGCCGCTGAATTCCTGCCGCCAGGCATTGTGATCGATCTTCACCACGGCGCCGTCGATATCATAGGGAAGACTTCCGCGCCGCTCTCCGATCGCGTCGATGGCGGCCAGCACCTCTTCCTTTGTGCTGCAGCGCTCGTGATATACCACCGGCGCGCCCAGCGCTGCCAGCCGGTCCAGCGCCGCTGTGTGACTCTCCAGGAGCTCTGCCGGTCCGTCCTGTACATTGAATACAAAGAAGCTCAGGCCCCGGGCTTTTGTGACCGCGGGATCCAGCTGCCGCAGGGTACCGGCTGCCAGATTCCGGGGATTTGCCGCCGGCCGCTTTCCCAGCGCCTCCATTTTCTCATTGAAGGCATCGAAGGCATCGTGGTTCATGTAGACCTCGCCCCGCAGCTCAAGATACGCACAGTCCAGCGCCAGGGTCTTCGGCACCGCCGGGATCACCTCCGCGTTCTTCGTCACATCCTCGCCGATATGCCCGTCTCCCCGGGTCTCCGCCAGAGAAAGCGCCAGTCCCTCTCTCGCCGGCTGATACCTGAGTGACATGCTCAGACCGTCAATCTTCTCCTCCACAGAAAAGGCAGCCGAGGGATGCAGAGCATGCACTCTGTCTATCCATTCCGCCACCTCTTCCTTTGTAAACACATCTTCAATAGAAAGCATCGGCACGTTGTGGGTGACCTTGACCCCGGCCTCCCGCTTCGCCGTCCCGCCGATCTTCCGGGTCGGTGAATCATCCGTTACCAGCTCCGGATGCTCCCGCTCCATGGCCTTCAGCTGCAGCATCAGCTGATCGTATTCATAATCGCTGATCTCCGGGCTGTCCTCGTTGTAGTAGCGATTCATGTGATAGTCGATGGTCTGCTTCAGCTTCTCATATTCTTTTCGGAAATCCTCCACACTGCTTCCTTTCCTGCTGTCTCCTGTGCCAATGTCTTCGGCTCTGCTGCCGGGCCGGGCGCCGCAAGCGTCCGTCCCTCGAGGCATCCGCTCGCTAAGCTCAGAGCACTCCGCTTTCCTCCGCGGGCAGTCCCAGCTCCTCGGCGGAGATTTCCCGGTACTCGCCCGGACGAAGGCCCTCCAGCCGCACATTCATAATGCGGATCCGCTTCAGCTTCT
>CAVELT010000138.1:0-5530 GCA_963616545.1 Dysosmobacter segnis
AGCTGGAGAAGCCAAGCGAAAAGACGGACGCCAAGGCATATTCCAACCTGAACAAGCAGATCGAGCTTCTGAACAGCAAGAAGGCGTCAAAGAAGGAAGCGCCGGCAAAGAGCTGACAAATGCCGAAAAAACATGATTCACTGTTATTATTTCGAGAAAGAGACCGGAGAAATCCGGTCTCTTTCTTTGCTTCTGTTTACTTCCGGAATCTGCCGTCACCGCCCCTTCCGGTATTCCACCCGGGGTCTGCCGCCGGTGGAATAGTCCACCCGGCTTTCGGCCTCCCCGGTGCCGATGAGGTAGTTGAGGTAGCGCCGCACCGTCACCTTGGAGAGGCCGGTTTCTGCTGCCAGCTGCTCCGCCGTGCGGTAATCCGTCCCCTGCGCCTCCAGCTCAGACTGAATGTGCGAAAGGGTCTGCCGCTGAATGCCCTTTTCCAGCTCCGCGGTACGGCTTTCTGTCCGCGGACGGCGGACACGGATCATCTCGTCAATGTCTGCCTGGGTAAAGGCCATACCGCTGTCCATGACCTTCCGCCGCATCACCACCTTGTCCAGTGCTTCCTCGAAGCGTTCATAGCTGAAGGGCTTGATGAGATAGTCTGCCGCTCCCAGCCGCAGCGCCTCCTGGATATGAGGCGCATCATTGGCCGCCGTGATGAAGATCGCATCGGCACTGCAGCCCCGTTTCCGAAGCTCCGCCAGCAGCTCTACCCCGGACAGCTCCGGAATATAGAGGTCCAGCAGCAGAAGGTCCGCATTTGTTTTCTCGAGAAAAGCCAGCGCATCCCGTCCGTTATGAAAGGTCGCCACCAGCTCCACCCCCGGCGTTCTCGCGGCAAACTGCGCATTGATGGCCGCCACCATCCGATCATCCTCAACAATCACTGTTTTCAGCATATTCCGCCCCTTTCTCTCTTCCGAACAAAGCTCACCGTAAAGGCGCTTCCCTCTCCCGGCTCCGATTCAATCTCCAGATAACCGCCGTGCTCCGCCGTAATGCGCTGAATAAGCCGCAGCCCGAAGCCGTGTCCATCTCCCTTGGAGGTATACTGCCGCTCCCGGATCGCCAGGATCTGTTCCGCCGTCATGCCGCAGCCGCTGTCATCCACGGTAATGGTCAGCCCCTCCGTATCCTCACCGATGAACAGCCCGACCTGCCGCAAAGGCTCGTTTTTCACCGCGTCGAAGGCATTTTCCAGAAGGTTCCCAACGATGGTTACGAGCTCCCGACTCGAAAGATAGTCACTGTGGACCGGCAGCTGGCTGTCCCGGCGCAGTGACAGCTGAATGTCCAGCTCCCGGGCATGGCTGAGCTTTCCCAGCACCAGCGCCGTCACCGTCCGATTCTGCAGCTGACGGACAACATTCTGATAATTGTTTTCCACATCCTCGGAAACCCCGTCAATAAAGCGTTCCGCCTGTCGAATCTCCCCAATCTGCAGAAGTCCGTAGATCACATGCAGCTTGTTCATAAATTCGTGGGTATTGGCCCGCAGGGCATCGATGACATGATTCATCCCCGTCAGCTGCTCGCTCACCTGCATGTACTCCGTCCGATCCCGCAGAATCAGCAGCGCCCCGGCCTTGTCCAGCGGCACCATTTTGGCGAGGAAGGTATAGCCTGCCCATTCCGTCAGCAGCTCAGAACGGCCCCGCCCCTCTGTCCATATCCCCGCGAGCTCTGCCCATAAGGGAAATGTCTTCGGCAGGACTTCATCGGGAAAAAGCGCCGCTGCCCGGGCATTCCGAAAAAGGATGCGCCCTTCCGGTGAAATCGCAAGAAGGCACTCATTCAGATGATCCAGCACATTTTCCCGCTGCAGATACATCTCCGCGAAGGTATGGGGCTCATGTCCGAGAAGCGCCTTCCGGACACTCCGGGCCAGAAAAAAGGACAAGAGAAGCCCCACCGCCAGTGCCAGCAGAAAGCTCAGCAGGAACTGCCGGATCAGCAGCTGCTTTTCCGCCTCAATGGTGGCCATGGAGGCACTGACCATGACGAAGCCGATGACCTTCCCGCTGTCGTTCAGCACAGATTGAAAGGCCCGCCGCTGGTCATACTGCACGCCGTGCCGAGTGGTAATATAGGCCGTCTGCCCCTGCAATGCGGCTTTTTCATCTCCGCCGGCAAAAGCCTCACCGATCAGACTGTGATCCGGATGATAGACCCGCTTTCCTTCTGCATCGGCGATGACAATATAATCAATGGTGTCGGTTTCCTGTACCAGGGCATCCAGCCGCAAAATCCAGCCCTCCCGGCTCTCCCCGGAAAGAATGGCCTCCGCATCCTCTCCCTCCGCCAGGATCCGGGCCGTCAGAGAAATCCGCCCGTCCAGCTCCTCTCCGTAGCTTCGAAGCCGGGCAGGCAGCAATGTGCCGCCCAACAGGAGAAGAACCCCCAGCAGCAGGGCCGTGCAGCCCAGCATCAGCTTCTGTCCCAATGTCAGCATAATTTCTTCCCCCTCTTCTGTGCCGCATTATTCTTATTTTGCTTTTCTTTTATATCCCTTTTCTTCTATCCTGAGTATAGCGCAGTTCCCGCAGGCTTTCCATTTTCTTTACTTTCCAAAGACTTCCTTTACTTTCCAAAACTTTTCTTTTTCCGCATTCTGTCCTATCCTGTGCTCAGCAAAGGAAAGTACCGAAAGCCTCTCAGAAAAGGGATCCCGCTTTCGATACGCGCCGAAAAAGTATCGTTTCATGAGAAAAGGAGAAAACCATGGATTACAATCAGCTGGCACTGGAAATGCACGAGACACATAAGGGAAAGATCGCTGTCGCAGCGAAGGTAGAGGTAAAGACCCGGGACGACCTGTCCACCGCCTATACCCCCGGCGTGGCAGAGCCCTGCCGCCGGATCCGTGACGATAAGCGGGAGGTCTACCGCTATACCGCCAAGGGAAATCTGGTGGCCGTGGTATCCGACGGCACTGCGGTACTGGGACTCGGCGATATCGGCCCGGAGGCTGCCATGCCTGTGATGGAGGGCAAGGCGCTCCTTTTCAAGGCCTTCGCGGACATTGATGCCTTCCCCATCTGTCTCGATACCAAGGATCCGGAGGAGATCATCAAAACCGTGAAATATCTGGCTCCCACCTTTGGCGGCATCAATCTGGAGGACATCAGTGCGCCCCGCTGCTTCGAGATCGAGCGGCGCCTCAAGGAGGAGCTGGACATCCCGGTATTCCATGATGATCAGCACGGCACCGCCATCGTGGTTTCTGCCGGTCTCCTGGGCGCACTGAAGCTCGTCAAAAAGGACATTCACAAGGTAAAGGCCGTCATCAACGGTGCAGGCTCCGCCGGCATTTCCATCTGTAAGCTGCTGCTGGAGCTGGGCATCGGCGATGTCATTCTGGTGGATAAAAAAGGCGCGCTGGCTCCCGGTGAGGACTGGATGAATCCGGCCCAGGCGGAAATGGCAGTACGCACCAACAAGGATCAGCTGCACGGAGATCTGGCAGCTGCCATGAAGGGCCGTGACATCTTCATCGGTGTTTCTGCCCCCAATGTGGTCACGGCTGACATGGTGGCCGCGATGGCAGAGGATGCCATCGTCTTCGCCATGGCCAATCCCACACCGGAAATCATGCCGGATGAAGCAAAGCGCGGCGGTGCGCGGATCGTGGCCACCGGCCGCAGCGACTTCCCGAACCAGATCAACAATGTACTGGTGTTCCCCGGTATCTTCCGCGGTGCGCTGGATGCCCAGGCCAAAGACATTACCGAAGAAATGAAGATCGCAGCGGTGCATGCCATTGCGGATATCATTCCGGAGGCCGAGCTGAATGAGGACTATATCATCCCCGGCGCCTTCGATCCCCGGGTGGCCAAGGCCGTGGCTGCTGCTGTAGCGGACTGTGCCCGGAAAACCGGCGTGTCCAAGCTCTCTTAAGCCCTACTGATTCAGGAGGAAAATGTCATGACTGCCAATACTGTTCCTGTGTCCGAAAACAAAGGCACTTCCCGTCTTCAGGTTTTGCTGGGGCTTCGCCTCAGCGGCATGAGCCTGCCGGTCTATCTTCTGCTTTCTGCCCTCATCCTCTTTGCCGCTGTCCGGGAGATCCTGCCGGCGAACATGGTCGGTGCACTGGCCATCATGATGGTGCTTGGCAGTCTCTTCAATCTCATCGGTTCCAAAACGCCCATCATCCGCTCCTATCTCGGCGGCGGTGCGGTCTTCTGCATCTTTGCTTCCTCCGCACTGGCCACCTTCGGCCTGCTGCCGGCGTCCGTGACAGAAAACTGCACCTCCTTTATGAATGAGGTTGGCTTTCTGGATTTCTACATCGCAGCACTGATCTGCGGCAGCATTCTCGGCATGGACCGGGAGCTGCTGAAAAAGGCTGCCCTTCGTTTTCTGCCGGTCAGCTTCCTTTCCATGGCTGTTGCCGCAGCAATGGCAGGCCTTGTGGGCCTTCTGACCGGTCAGGGCTTCCGGGAATCCGTCCTGTATATCGCCATGCCCATGATGAGCGGCGGCATGGGGGCCGGCGTCGTTCCCCTGTCCGGCATCTATGCGGATGCCACGGGCCTCGATAAGGCCATGATCATCTCCCGGATGATCCCTGCCTCCACCATCGGCAATGTGCTGGCCATCATCAGCGCCGCACTCATCGCCAGACTGGGCGAGGGGATTCCCTCCTGGAACGGTCACGGAAAGCTCATGGAGCTGAACAACGAAAAAAAGGCCGCTCCCGCGGCGCTGGATCTCATCAACATGGGGGCCGGTCTTCTCATTGCCATGGCCTTCTTCACCCTGGGCAGCCTGATCAGCAGCATCTTCCCCGGCGTCCATGCCTATGCTTTCATGATCATTCTGGTGGTGCTGTGCAAGGTCTTCGGTCTGGTGCCGGCACATTATTCCCAGTGTGCCGTACAGTGGAGTCAGTTCGTCACGAAGAACCTGACCAATGCCCTTCTGGCCGGCATCGGCATCGCCATGCTGAACCTGAAGACACTGGCCGCTGCCCTGTCTCCGGTTTACCTGCTGATCTGCCTCTCCATTGTGCTGACGGTAGCGCTCTGCGCCGGTCTTCTGGGAAAGCTTGTGGGCTTCTTTCCGGTGGAATCCGCCATCACCGCCGGTCTCTGCACAAACTCCATGGGCGGCACCGGAAACATTGCCGTGCTGAGTGCAGCAGACCGCATGTCTCTCATTCCCTTTGCCCAGATGGCCACCCGACTCGGCGGCGCCGCGGTGCTGATCATCTCCGGCTTTCTGGTGCGGTTGTTGTAATCGTAATCCATCGGGCGCCGCAGGGCGCCCGGCGAAGGCTTTGACTTATCTCTTTAACAGCTTCTCTCTCAGCAGTCTTCCTATCCACAAGATCGGATTGTAGAGGTTTCGATAGCTTCTGTATTCCGGCAACATCACAAAGGCCCTCCTAACATGTACTTCAGCGTACATATTAGGAGGGCCTTATATGATTTACATCAAGGTCCTGTAAAGCCTTCGGTACTTTGATGTAAATTGTAATTGTTTAGCACCACCAGAAAAAGCTATAAAATACTGAGCTGAGCTTGCT
>CAVELT010000139.1:0-5413 GCA_963616545.1 Dysosmobacter segnis
AATCGGGAGTTACCTCCAGAATGCCTGATACGCCGGTCGTATTCTGGGCAGTCAACGCGGTGATCGCAGACATGGCATAGACGCCGTTTGCGGTCATGGTTTTGATATCTGCCTGGATGCCGGCGCCTCCGCTGGAATCGCTTCCCGCGATTGTTAATGCAGTATGCATTTTCTCCTCCCTTTTTGCATTAGTTTTGTATAGCGACAGAAGGTGGTGCCCCCGATCGGCCGCTGTTTTTCGAATCTGTTCCTTTGTGAAATTTCAAGCAATAAAAAACGTACAGAAACCTGATCGTAGATTTCTGCACGCGTTGCTCGTGTCGTTCTTTCCCTACGTTGGCATTATCCAAATCAGGTTATGGGTTTCCGGCCTCTGCCGTCTCTCAGCCTGCCATGCAAGCACCCCGTTTTTATTGCTTTGATATCACGCTTTTCATCATACGCTTTTTTTCGGAAATTGCAAGAGCCTTGCAGGGAATCCGACAGACCTATTCAGCCAAAGACGGCAGAGAGAAGGCCGCTTCATATTTCTTGCCGTCCATGCTGTGGTTATAGGCCAGATACTCGTATTGAAGAATTTCCTCGCCGTAGGGACAGGCCTCGGTGTCCGCCGTCTTCCAGGAATAGTAGTTTCCGTCCGCATCGAAGCAGCCCAGCGGCGAAATCACCGGCACCTTCTGTGACAGCGACAGAAGGAAGCGGTTGTAGGGCGTCATTTCCAGGCCGGAAAGCTTCAGCACATACGAGGACAGATACATGGCACTGAGCTTTCCCATGTCCTCCGCCGGCTGTTCATAATTGGTCCAGATCACAAAGGGCGTCTGGTACCAGATGAGCCGCTCTGCGGCCGGAAGCTCCGCGTCCTCATTCAGCCCCGCAATCTCGTAATAGAAGGCATTCTCCACCGCCGGCTGATGGTCGCCGAACATGACGATCATGGTGGGCTGCTCACAGCTCTGAAAATAAGTAATGAGCTCCTCAAAGGCCGCATCTGTCCGTTTCACCAGTGAAAGGTACTGCTCCGTCTGTGGATACTTCTCCGCGAGCTCCCCTGTCAGCTGCACCTCCTCCGGAAAATTCTCGTACTTATATGCATAGCCGCCGTGGTTCTGCATGGTGACATTAAAGATGAACAGCTTATCCTCCGGTGAATCCTTCTCCTCCACCTGCTGAATCAGCGCCGCAAAGTCCGCGCTGTCGCTGACATAGTTTCTGAGCTGCTCCGCACCGTCATAAGCATTGATGTCATAAAAGGCGTCAAAGCCAAAATCCTCATAGACCGTCTTCCGGTTCCAGTTCTCCGCCGGATAGGGATGCATGGCCACGGCGCGATAGCCCTGGCTCTTCAGTGTGCTGACGAGAGACAGCGCCCCGGAACGGATGTTGTACTGGTAGGCATTGGAATTCATGGGCAGAATCGCCGTGGAATCTCCGGTCAGGAATTCCGCCTCCGTGTTGCAGGTCATGGAGCCGAACACCGGCACGCAGAGACTGCCCCGCACCGTATTCTCCGTAAGGCTCCGCCAGAAGGGCATGTAATCGACATTTGTCGTGAAGTCCCCGGCCACCTGCAGATCGGAAAAGCTCTCGTTCATGATGCAGATGATGTTCACCGGGGTAATGTCGGCGCTTTCTGCTGCCGGGCTGTCCTCTTCTGTCCCGATGGCCTCCACGATGTCGGCAAGCTTTCCCTGACTGTAGCCCTCCGGCGCCTGCTCCATGACATAGCGAAGCGAGAGAGCTGTCGCCATCACATAGCCGTAGCTTTCATAGCTGGATTCCACATCCCAGGAATTGATGTCATAGTTCTCCCGCGGGCGAATATTTTCATAGAAATGGCAGCAGAACAGTACCACACTCAGGGCACAGATCAGGAACAGGGCGCCGCGGTGCTTGAGCTTCTTCACCCGAAAGGGGCAGAGAATCGCCGCGAGATCGAGTCCCGCCAATACTGCCAGGGCCTGCTTCATTTCCGTACTGATGCTGAAGACATAGTTGGAGGCCACAGACATCGCTGTACCGAAGGCATTAAGATCCGAAAACATGATGGGACGGCTCCGAAAGCCCACCACGAAGCTCTCTGCCACGGACAACAGGAACAGGGCCGCGGAGACAATGGGAATCGCAATGCGGGTGCTGCCGCTGATGCCGAAGAGCACCAGGTACAGGCAGTAGATGAAGGCAATGTTGTAGGCCCTGAAGATGCCCTCGATATTGCCGAGGTTCCCGGTGACCGTTTCGAAGAGATAAAAGGAAACGAAGGGCATAAGAAAGAAGCACAGCAGACCCGCTGCGCTTCTCAGCTTACGCCTCACGCCTTCACCAGCTTCTGCCAGTGGGCGACCATTTTTTCAAAGCTGTCTTCGGAAATGACATGCTCCACCTGACAGGCCTCCTCGGCGGCGGTTTCCGGATCGATGCCCACCGACTCGAAAAGCTTCGTGAAGAAGCGGTGCTTCTCCAGGGTCTGCTCGGCCAGGGTCTGTCCTGCCTCGGTCAGCAGCACCCGCCAGTCGTCCCGGACGATCAGCTGCTCGTCCTCCAGCTTTCGGAGGGCCAGGGATACACTGGGCTTGGAATAATGCAGCTGCTCCGACACATCTGTCGGCCGGCAGGCGCCCTTTTCTCGAATCACCAGAAGGATGGCCTCCAGGTAATCCTCCTTCGACTGTCCGGAACTGTTTCGCATATTTTTCTCCTTTAAACATAAGTTAGTCATTCATAATGTTTGTTATTGTATGCTTCTCCCGGCGGATTGTAAAGAAGAAATGCGGATGAGAGCCACTATCCGGAGGAGAACATCCGGAACTTTGCAGAGCGCGTGTTCCGCACGAAGTCGGGCCGGGCGCTGCTGCAGGCAGTATACGGGATCTGACAGGGGCCTTTAAGGACTGCGTGTCCAACTGGGTGATCAGCTTCCCAATGTTTTGCTTCGGCCGAGCTCGTCCTGTTTTTCCTGGCTGCGGAACGCAGTCTTTCGCTTCGGCGCCGAAATATCCAGCTGCAGCTTATTCCGCAGACCTGCAGCGTCTATCCGCTCCCTTCTGCCGGCTATTTCCTCACGGATCTTATCCGCATACTGACGATCTCCTATGAGTTCGTTGAACTGTCTGCCTTCCTCCTTCAGCTGCAGGGCTTTGGCACCGGACGCCTGCCATTCGCGCAGCTTATTCCGGAGCTGCTTTGCCGCCCGGATTCTCTGGGCATCGGCGCTTTTCAGGCCTTCGTATTTTTCACGGCATCTGTTTTCGGCATTTTTTCCTTTTTGACGGGCCGCCTGCATTTCCCTCTCATAATTTTCCTGCTTATGTCGCAGGTAGACATTGATCGCCTCCAGGCCGTGCGCAATCTGGCTCATCTTTTCTTCGATGTCGTTTTTCTTACGAAGCAAAACAGAGGAATTGTCGTCCTGCTTCAGGAGCTCTGCACTGTCCAGTACGGCCTGATATTCCGGCCTCCTGCGAAAAATCGAATCTGCTTTTTTCAGCTTCTGCAGGAGCTGCGGCATGTCATTGCCCTGCCGGAAAAACGCGGCATGCGCATCCAGACTTTCACGCATCAGTGTCTCTTTCTTCGTATCTATGTACTCACCGATTGCCGTATTCGTGATATTGTCAATACGCCTAAAGTAGTTTGCTGTGCGGCTGGCCTCATTTGTTTTCAGCATTTCCATGCTGAAACGTTCAAATTCTTCATCACTTAGGACACGCAGGTGCTGCTTATCCTGTGTGTCTTCCGGATGATCCCGGAAATAGTCGTTGCCGGATCGAATGGCATTCTGCAGCTTCTGTGTCCTGGCCCATACTGCGTCCAGCTGCTCCGGGCGCAGGTTGAAATTGCGAAGCACGGTCTTCAGGAGCTCCGGCGTCAGTTCTTCCACGAGATCTGCCGTTTTTTTTCGAACTGCAATCATTTTTTCCGGCGGAACCATCATCTTCAGTGCTTCATCGCTCAGTGAAAAAGAGGCGTCATTATCAATTCCCTGAATGCCGATCAGCTTAGGCTGTGCCGGATCACTCTCATCCAGCCGGTAGAAGATATTTCCCATATGGCGGTCAACATTGCCGCAAATATAATCCAGCACCTGCAGATCTGCGAGCTGCTGCTTCAGGGACGCCGCTTCTGTGTTTACCGGCGCATCCGGCTGCAGCAGTCCTTTTCCCGGTACCTGATGAAGGATATCCTCACCCTCTGCATTCTGCATGAAGCTTCCCTTCAGGCGGTGCAGTTCACCGTTCTCTGTATAGGTAAGTTCTACAGTTTCTGCATGCGCCACCAGACCCTGCATATTCAGAAGATCTGCCACAACGGTCATGGCGCAGTTTTTCTGATCCGTCTTGTTGTTTTCCCCCAGCCTGCCGACCTTCAGCATATGGTATTTGTCACGGATTGCTATGAGTTGCCGAAGATAGACATTGAAATCCGCAAATTCTGTATTCATAAGAGGGATGCTTTTCGGATCGGGGAACATGTCCCGCAGCAGCTCCTGAAGGCTGCCGTCCTCATTCAAAACAGCTTCTTCTATTGTGCCAGCATCAAAGTCATGCATGTAATCATTTATATCGGCACTCTGTATTAGCTTTGCCATTCCGGGATTTTTTTCGATCAGTCCTCTTTTCAGCTGATCGATCTCTTCCTGCTCCGTCACGCTGGCGGATTCCGTGAAAAATCCTCTGCTCGCACCGTCAGGTCCGGGGATTGTCACCACCAGTCTGCTGCTTAAATTGCCGCCGACCGGTTTCAGGTTCTGGCCGCTTACATCATAGGTCCGCGTCCTGGCCTTCTCAATAAGGGAAGGCAGCGTTTCATTTCCCTGCCGCTGTACACTGTGCAAATGTTGGAGGTCCTGACCGAGCACAGACAGCACCATATCCATCATGCCGTCGTAAACATCCTTCCACACCAGGTCCCGTTCGGTGAGCTGTGCCGTGTCCGCCTGCCGCAATCCATTTTCCAGCGCCGATGCTGTTTGGCAGGCACGCCGGTACAGCTTCTCAAAGTCTGCAAAGGCCTGCGCACTCATGACCGGATAATTTCCCTGAGCATCCTGTTTATAATACCGATCCGTTGCCTGGCTCAGCGCCTGCAGCGCAGTCTTGAAATGCTCATGCAGTTCATTCAGTCCTTCATCAGAAAAGTGCATACCCTTTGCCTGATTTTCAAAGACATACAGGGTCTTTTTTACCTCTGAGAGCTGGTTCTGATCTTCATTTTCATTCTGATGCTTGTTATTGAGATTCGGCATAATTTACCCCCATGTAGATTGGATATTTTGCTTGCGCTGCTTATGTCTGCATAATAGCATAGGAAAAGACACAGTTGAGACACAGCCTGTAATCGGTAAGCGTTTTTTAGCCTTTCCTAATAAGGTTTTGTTGGCGCTAAACCGAAAATGATGTACACTAAGGCTGTC
>CAVELT010000140.1:0-5412 GCA_963616545.1 Dysosmobacter segnis
GCCGCCTCCAGCTGCGGCTGGAAGGTGAGATGGTGGTTCATGAAGTACTGCACATAGAGCTCCCGCGTTCCCGTATCCCGGCCCACAGAGATGATGGGCTGTGTCATAAAGTCCGACAGAGAATGCGTCTCCTTCGCATAATCAAAATAACGATGTCCCCCGATGGGAATCTCCCGGAAGGCAAAAAGCGGCTGAGACACCAGCGGCTTCGGAATGTTCAGGGGCGTGGTCACTAAGGCAAAGTCCGCCAGACCGCTCTGCAGTGTCTTGATGGCCTGGGGCGAGGAGTGGTTGAAGATCCGGATGGTAATGCCGGGGAAGTTCGACTTGAAGATGGTCAGCTCCGGCAGCAGCAGTACGCGAAGGGCCGCCTCCGATGCGGCAATGCTGACCTGGCCGCTTTGCAGGTTTACCTCCCGGAGCAGCTCCTCCTCTCCGGTTTTCAGCTGCTCGTAGGCCACTGCCACATGCTCATAGAGCTTCTGTCCGTTGGGCGTGAGCCGGATGCCCCGGTTTCCCCGGATCATGAGCTTGCAGCCCAGCTCTGACTCCAGGTTGTTCATGCAGCGGGTGATGTTGGGCTGGTTGTTGTTCAGCATCTTCGCCGCCTTCGTAAAGCTTCGGTAAGAAGCCACATAATAAAAAATCCGATAATAATCAAAAGTAACCATAAATTGTCCTCTTTTCCGTACAATTATCTATAGAATAGCACAATTCATATGAAAATGACATAGCTATCATATCAAAAATACCGCTTGAATATTGCCGGCGGCGGAATATAATCTATGTCGGTGGGATTTTGTGAAATATCTCACAATCATTTGAAAAGGAGGAAATAGCATGGACAAGCTCGCTTCGGAATTGCTGGAAGAGCTGAACGTCAAAACGGCCTTTAGCATCCCCGTATTCGGCGGCATTGAAGTGGCCGAGTCGGTGGTCGTTACCTGGCTGATCATGGCAGTGCTGACGGCTCTTGCGGTATATCTGGGCTCAAACCTGAAGGTGCGGAATCCCGGCAAGCGGCAGCAGTGTGCAGAGCTCATTGTGAAATGGCTGGACGGCTTCGCGGAGGGCATGCTGGGAGAGGAAGCAAGGGAATACAGTACCTACATTTCCACGGTGCTGCTTTTTATCGGCTTCTCCAATGTCATCGGACTGTTCGGCATTAAGCCGCCGACCAAGGACATGAACGTAACCGTGGCCCTTTCGGTGATGAGCATTCTCTTGATTGAGTATGCCGGCATCAGAAAGAGAGGTGTGGGCGGCTGGCTGAAGAGCTTTGCACAGCCCGTGGCCATCGTGGCCCCCATCAATGTACTGGAGATTTTTATCCGCCCCCTGTCGCTCTGTATGCGGCTTTTCGGAAATGTCTTAGGTGCATTTGTGATCATGGAGCTCATCAAGCTCGTGGTTCCGGTAGGTATACCGGCTATTTTCAGCTTATATTTTGATATCTTTGACGGTCTGATCCAGGCGTATGTATTTGTGTTCCTGACCAGTCTCTTCATTAAAGAGGCCGTTGA
The DNA here is from genome assembly GCA_963616545.1 of Dysosmobacter segnis. Lineage (GTDB taxonomy): Bacteria > Bacillota > Clostridia > Lachnospirales > Lachnospiraceae > Oribacterium. The sequence continues at coordinate 1,524 of CAVELT010000140.1, forward strand.
AGACTAAGGGTTTGGCCGCAGTGCGGCAGAGAGGAGAATTATTATGACATTAACAGCATTGGGAGCAGGTATTGCAGCATTGGCATGTCTCGGCGCCGGTATCGGTATCGGTGTTGCCACAGGTAAGGCAACAGAGGCCGTGGCCAGACAGCCGGAGGCAGACGGCAAGATCATGCGTATGCTGCTGCTGGGCTGTGCCCTGGCCGAGGCAACCGCTATTTACGGCTTCGTTCTTGGTATCCTGATCATCTTCTTCTTGAAATAACAGGTAAGCAGGAAAGGATACAGTTATGTTACGTTTGGATATCAATACCGCTTTTACGGTGATCAACCTCCTGATCCTCTTTGTGCTGATCAGACGCTTTCTCTTCAAGCCCGTGCGGGCCATTCTCGCCAAGCGGGATGCAGAGATTCAGGCAATCTATCAGCAGGCCGAGGAGAGCAATCAGGCAGCAGAGGCGCTGAAGGCCCAGTACAAGGAAAGCCTCGCCTCCATCGAAACCGAGCGCCAGGAAACCCTGGCCAAATCCAAAATGGAGGCCTCGAAGGAGTACGATGAGATCATTCAGAATGCCCATCGGAAGGCTGACAAGCTTCTGAAGGATGCAGAGGAGGAGGCTGCCCGGGAGGCCAGCGTCAAGCAGCATGAGATGCAGGAGCAGATGGCTGTGCTGGTGGCACAGGCTGCCTACAAGATTGCAGCTGCCAAGGATTCCAGTGAGAATGACAAGCAGCTTTTTGACAAATTCCTGAATGATCAGGGAAGCCATAAGGCGGAGTAAAAAGGACAGAGATACATGATTCATAAAGTAGAAGATTACGCCGAGCAGCTGGTGCGTATGCAGACGCCGAAGAATGTCATCGATGAAACCACACGTATCTTCGATGTGCTTCCGGAGACCTCATCTCAGCTGTCGGATCTCTCCGTGCCGCTGGAGAAACGGCATGAGATCATCAACCGCATATTCCCGAATGAAGTCAGGGATATTCTGAAGGTGCTTTGTGATGACAATGCGCTTTCTCTCTGGAAGGAAATTGCGGAGCAGTATTACAAGACAACGGATGAAAAGAATCGCGAGCTCTTCGTGCGGCTTCGGTACGTGACGAAGCCCTCGGAGGAGCAGCTCATCAAAATCCGTAAATTCATATCGGACCGCTATCAGGCGGATCATTACAGCTTCGAAATGCAGGAGGACAGCAGCCTGGGCGGCGGCTTCATCCTGGAGGTGGGCAATGATCAGTATGACTGGTCCACCAAGGGAAGAAGAGAGCAGTTTATTCAGCAGATCGCAGACACGAAATCTTCCCTCAGCAGCGATGCCGACATTATCACCATTCTGCGGAACTCGATTTCCGACTTCGATCTGAAGGCGGAGAAGCGGGAGATCGGCTTTGCCATTTCCGTGGGCGACGGCATCGTACAGATGAACGGCCTGGATCACGCCATGTACGGCGAGGTCATCCAGTTTGACAACGGCGTGAAGGGCATGGTGCAGAACCTCGGCCGGGATCGCGTGGGTGTCATCCTTTTCGATAATGAAGGCGATATCGTAGAAGGCAGCCGGGGCGTCAGAACCGGTAAGCGCGCCGGTATTCCGGTGGGTGATGCCTTCCTGGGCAGAGTGGTTAACGCGCTGGGCGAGCCCATTGACGGCAACGGCAGCATCGTGGCAGACGGTTATCGGGCCATCGAGCAGCCGGCGCCCGGCATCATTGACCGTAAGCCGGTCAGTGAGCCCATGCAGACGGGTATTCTGGCCATCGATTCCATGTTCCCCATCGGCCGCGGACAGCGTGAGCTCATCATCGGCGACCGGCAGACCGGAAAAACCTCCATTGCCGTGGACACCATCATTAACCAGAAGGACAAGGACTGCATCTGCATCTATGTGGCCATCGGCCAGAAGCAGTCTACGGTAGCGGCGCTGGTGGAAAACCTGAAGAAGCACGGCGCCATGGAATATACCACGGTCATGGCGGCGACCGCCAGTGACGCAGCACCCATTCAGTATATCGCCCCCTATGCGGCGACATCCCTGGCTGAGTACTTCATGTACAAGGGCAAGGACGTGCTGATCGTTTATGACGATCTTTCCAAGCATGCCGTGGCGTATCGTTCCCTCTCGCTGCTGCTGGGACGTTCACCCGGACGTGAAGCCTATCCCGGCGATGTTTTCTATCTGCATTCCCGGCTGCTGGAGCGTTCCTGCCGCCTGAATGATGCACTGGGCGGCGGCTCCATTACCGCACTGCCCATCATCGAGACCCAGGACGGCGATGTGTCGGCCTATATTCCGACCAATGTGATTTCCATCACCGACGGACAGATTTTCCTGGAATCCAGCCTCTTCTTTGAGGGACAGCGGCCGGCCGTAAATGTCGGCATTTCCGTTTCCCGTGTCGGCGGTGCGGCGCAGGCCAAGGCCATGAAGAAGGCCTCCGGTTCTCTGCGTATCGATCTGGCGCAGTATCGTGAGATGGCGGTATTCACGCAGTTCTCTTCAGACCTCGACGAAAATACGAAGAATCTTCTGAAGCAGGGTAAGGTGCTGATGGAGCTTCTGAAGCAGCCTCTGGGACATCCTCTGTCGCTGTCAGAGCAGGTCATCACTCTGGTGGCAGCCCTCAATAAGCGCCTCATTGATGTGAACCCCGCAGAGGTGAAGGACTTCCAGCTGGCGATGCTCCGCTACTTCAGTGAGCGGCATCCGGAAATCGGCAGAAATATCGAGATCTCCCGCATGCTGACGGAGGACTCCAAGAAGGAGATCCTGGATGTGGTGGAAGAATTCAAGCCGATCTATGAGAAGGAGGTAAGTCTTGTCAACAATCAGGGAGCTCAGGGATAGAATCAACAGCATCGACAACACGATGAAGATCACCAATGCCATGTACCTGATCTCCTCCACCAAGCTGCGCAAGGCCCGGCAGGATCTGCAGCAGACAGAGCCTTATTTTTATATGCTGCAGTCCATGATCCAGCGAATCAACCGGCATCTGCCGAAGGAATTCACACATCCTTATCTGGACAGACGTCGCGGCCTGCAGGCTTCGGATTGTCGAACCGCCGTCATTTGCATCACAGCGGACAAGGGACTGGCCGGTGCCTATAACCACAACGTCCTGAAGCAGACGGAGGAGATGCTGCAGCGGCATCCGCACACAAAGCTGTTTGTGGTGGGAGAGATGGGGCGTGTGTATTTTCATGCCCGGAATATTCCCATTGAGGAGCAGTTCCACTATACAGCACAGAATCCCACGCTGCATCGTGCCCGGGTGATCACCGGCCGTATGCTGGATCTGTATGCGGAACGGGAAATCGATGAAGTATATATTGTATACACGCGAATGAAGAATTCGCTGGAGATGGAGACGGAGATGCAGCAGCTGCTGCCGCTGGACAAGGTACAGGGCAGTGTATTTACCGATCTGCCCCTGGCTGCCAACATGGAGGATTTCACCATGTTCCCGTCTCCCAAGGCCGTTATTGAAAATGTGGTTCCGGACTATCTGAACGGTTTTATTTACAGTGCGCTGGTCGAGGCCTTCTGTTCGGAGCAGAATGCCCGTATGACCGCCATGGACGCAGCGAACCGGAACGGCAATGAGCTGAAGCAGTCGCTGAAGACGCTCTATAACCGCGAACGGCAGGCCCAGATCACGCAGGAAATCACGGAAGTGGCTGCGGGTGCCCGGGCCCAGCAGGGTGCGTTCTGATCAGGGCTTTCCCGGAAAGGAGAGGATAGATGAAGAACGGAAAGATCGTACAGGTCATGGGACCTGTCGTAGATGTAGAATTTCCGGAGGAGCCGCTTCCCATTCTGAAGACGGCCCTCGAGGTAGATAATCACGGTGTGCACAGCGTGATGGAGGTGTCGCAGCACCTTGG
>CAVELT010000141.1:0-5387 GCA_963616545.1 Dysosmobacter segnis
CTGAACAGCAGTTTAAACTTATGATCTCTTTCTTCTCTTTTATTCATCTTCTTTTGTTACAACTCCGGCAATTTTGATATTTACGTCCAGCACGTTCAGCCCTGTCATGCTTTCAATGGCCTGACTGACCTTATCCTGCACATTTCTGGAAACCTTCGGAATGGAATAGCCATACCTGACATTCAGGGTAAGGGCAACAGATACATGTCCATCCTCGATCTCAAGCTTCACGCCCTTGGACAGGTCGCGGATACCCATTCTGGAAATGATCTCTCCGGACCATCCGCCGTCCATAGAATCCACGCCTTCTACCTCAGTAGCGGCAATACCGGCAATGATGGCAACCACCTCATCGGCAATGACCACCTCGCCCTGCTCAAGCGCCCGGCCCTTCTTCTCTTCGTTTTGTTCCATATATGAACCTCCGTCATGCTAGCAATTCACATTTATACGCAGATTCTACCACAAAGCTGCATAAAAAGAAATGTCTTTATTCATGATCCGCCGGGGCAGCCCCGGCAGCGCCCTCTGCTATACCCGAATGCGGTCCTTCAGCTTCTCGTAGGTCTTGTCCCCGATCCGCTTCACATTCTTGATTTCCTCCGGCGCCGCAAAGCCCCCGTACTGCTGACGATACTCCAGAATCAGCTTTGCCGTCGCCGGTCCGATGCCCGGCAGACTGTCCAGCTCCTCGAGGCTCGCCGTGTTGAGGTTGATCCTTGCATCGCCTGCAGCCGTTTCCGGCGTCGCCGCTGCTTCAGCAGCTGCCGCGGCGGCTTCGGCGGGCACAGCAGCCCCCGTTTCCGCACTTTCCGACGATATCTCTGTTTCCGATATCGCTGCTGCCGTCGTAGCAGTTTCTCCCGGATCCGCTGTCCCGGAGCTCCCGACCGCTGCCGTCGTTTCCGCTGCAGAAGCGCTCAGTTCCCGCTGATCCGCCGTTTCCGCCCGGTACATCTGCACCGCCGCACTGCCGTCATCGGCCTGCGCGAAATAGCAAAAAAGGCCGACAAAAACAAGCACCGCAACGATCACCGTATCGCGGATCCGGATTAATTTTCTGTATTTCTGATACTGATTTTTCTGCATGGTCTGTCTGATCGAACCACGGACTGCGGGAAGCAGAGATTGGAATGATTGTCTGCATCATAACAAAAAAGCAGGCCGTATACAAGTATCCGCCTGCTTTTTCATATTTATTTCAGTTTTTGTTCGTTTTTATGCCTCTGCTGCCGCCAGCTGCCGTGCCGTCGCCTCCACAAGATGCTTCGCCAGCACTGCCGTGGTCACAGTACCCACTCCGCCGGGAACCGGTGTCAGAGCACTCGCCTTTGTGGCCATGGTCTCGTAGTTGCAGTCGCCGCAAAGCTTGCCCTCTGCATCCTCATTGATGCCGACATCAATGACCACGGCATCCTCCTTGATATAGCCGGAGCCGATAAGCTGTGCCTTGCCGATGGCTGCCACCAGAATGTCCGCCTGTGATGTGATTTCCTTGATGTTCTCCGACTTCGAATGGCAGACCGTAACCGTAGCATTCTCCTTCAGGAGCAGCATGCTGAGGGGCTTTCCCACCACCATGGAGCGGCCGATCACGGCCACATGCTTTCCGGCCAGCGGTATATCATAGCCCTTCAGCATTTCCACCACAGCCTGGGCAGTGCAGGGCGCAAAGGCCTCCGGCAGTCCCATCATGACGCCGGCCGCATTGAGCTTAGTGATGCCGTCCAGATCCTTCTCCGGGCGGAGGGTATTCAGCATTTCCTGCTCATCGATCTGCTTCGGCAGGGGCCGCATCACCAGAATGCCGTTGATCTCCGGGTCATCATTAATGAAGGAAAACGCCTGCTGGAATTCCTCGTTCGACACGTCCTCTGGAAATTCATAATCCTTTGCCTCCAGGCCGTAATCAATAAATCTCTTCTTGACACTTCTCTCATAGGCAAGATCCGCCGGCTTCTGTCCGACACGCACAATGGCCAGTGCCGGCAGCAGTCCGTTGTGCGCTCCCGTAAAGGCGAGGCACTCCTCCTTCAGCTTGTCCGCAATCTTTTTTCCCCGTAATTCCTGCATGCTCTTTCCTCCGCTTTACTCGAAATCCACCTTGTCCCGCCGCTGCCGTGTCTTGAAATCGAAAGTCGGCTTCACTTCCTTTTCCACCAGCTCATAAACAGCATATACCTGATGCGTGCCGTCTTCAAGGAGGCGCTCTGCATAATCGTTAAGCTCCGCCGCCCTGCCGGTGTCCTTCATCATCTTCGTGTTAATATAAAGATTCATGACGGCACCTGTCAATGCCGTATTCAGAAACTGTACGCCCACGCCCACATCGGAAAGCGCCAGCCGGGAACCGTTTTCCGCCAGTGCCTGCATGTAATTCAGCGCCTCACAGGCCTTTTCCATCACCTTGATCGGCGTCAGGCTGGCCTGCAAGAGGCAATTCTCCAGCGTCTGCTCCTTCAGAAGCCGCTCCTCCTCTGTCTCCTTCGGCAGTCCGTAGGCCTTCGAAAGCGGCAGAAAAACCGCCTCGTCCTCGTCTGACAGGGTAATGAAGGCGGCGCGAATTGCCGTGAGCTTCTCCCGGATCCGGGCAAGCTCCGGCTCAAATGCCGCATATTTCTTTTTGCCGCTTGTCAGCTCGCAGACCATCAGCCCCAGACTGACACCGTAGGCACCGGCCAGCGCCGACGCTCCGCCGCCGCCGGGCACGGCTGCCTTATCCGATAATGTCAAAAGATAATTTCCGATACTCTGCTCTGCTGTCTTCATCTTGCCTCCTCCTTCATCCGGGAACCGCCGACATTTGCCTCCTCCTGCCTGCAGTTCTTCCGATACAAAAGCTCCAGTCCCTTCAGAAGCAGCTCCGGCTCAAAGTGCACATCATTCCGCAGCCAGGGCAGCACCTGATTGGAAAGTCCGCCGGTCAGCACGATGCTCAGCTTCCGGGCCTCCGGACCGCTGAGCTCCTCCCAGATTCGATCCGCCAGGCCATCGATCATAGCCGCCGTGCCGATGATCTCGCCGCTCAGCATATTGGATACAGTATCCGTGCCGATGAGGGTGTCCACACCGTCTGCCCGCAGTGCCGGCAGCTGAGCCGTATGCTCCGCCTCCGCATCCAATGACAGCTGGATACCGGCACAGATCATGCCGCCGATAAAGAAGCCCTCCCGGTCAATTACGGAAATCGTGGTACAGGTACCGAGGTCCACCACCATGAGCGGAAAGGGATAGGCAGCCTTTGCCGCCGTCATATCCACCACCCGATCCATGCCGAGACAGGACATATCGTAATTCCGCACCTTGAAATCCGTCTTCATGGCCGCATTCACAATCAGGGGTGTGTGTCCCGTCATGATCCGAAGCGCCTGCATGAGCAGCGGCGTCATCTCCGGAACCACCGATGAAATGATGGCTCCCTCCAGCTCCGTTTCCTGCATATGATTCCGCTTCAGAATGTCCCGCAGGGCATCCAGCACCGTATTTTCTCTCCAGTTGTCGTGGGTCCTGAAGCGCTCCGTGAAGAAGCTCTTCCCGTTTTCCAGGACAGCAGCCACTACATTGGAATTTCCCACATCTATCGCAAAGATCTTTCCCATCGGTCTCCGTTTCCTCTCTGCCGTAATCTGCAAAGAAGGCTTTGCTTTCGCAAAGCCTTCGATACACTCGCCGTTAAGGCATCTCACGGGCACCCGCCAGCCAAGCCGCCGCGAAGCACGTGAGATAAGTCATTATACTGTCTTCAGCACCCTTGCCCGCAGCAGTGCGATCACAATGAAGGGCACCAGCACAGCGGCCACCAGCATCTCCGGAACACCGTTTGCCACAACGATGCCCAGGATCACGCCGAGAACCTCATTCACGGGAATTCCCTTGCCGATGGCATAGGCATTCTTAAACACAATGTAGATGAGTCCCATCACAAGCCCGGTGTTGGTGATGGCACCGAGGGCGCCGCTGATGGCCAGAAGAATCGTCCGGAATGCCAGATTGACATGCTTTCCCAGCGCCTTCACAGAGGCCGTATAGAAAAGCCAGGGGGTCACGCCCACCAGAATGCGGGGCAGGAAACAGATCACGATCGCCCAAACAGAGCCGTGATCCAGTCCCGGCACAGGTACTGCCGGTGTGAATGCAAAGGACATAAAGCTGGGTCCCATGGTATTTTTGATAATGCTGGTCAGTCCGAATAAAAATCCGAAGAATGCACCCTTTTTCGGTCCCAATACGATACAGCCGATGATGACGGGTACATGAAGAATGGTGGCTTTGATCAGCGGCAGGTCAATGATGCCGAAGGGCGTAAACGCCATGATCAGAATAATGGCGGTAAACATCGCCATGATGGCAAGGTCCTTTGCGCCGAAGCCTGCTGCCTGTGCGGTCTGCACACTCTGTGTGTTCGTGTTATTCATATTTTTTCCTCCTGCTGCGGTTCTGCCCTATTGCAGATATCGCGCAGGAATAATCATACACGATTTTGTCCGAATTGCAAGAAAACACAGCATGGCTGCTGTGTTTTCTTGTATACAATGCCGCGATTATGACCGATCCCGCAGTTCAAGCAAAAGATCCAGCAGCTGCATCGCCGCCTCTGCCTTGGACATCAGCGGCAGCTCCCGCTCGCTGTCCTTCGTGATCAGCGTCAGGACATTGGTGTCCACCGCAAAGCCGGCACCGGCCACCTTCACGTTGTTCGCGGCCACCGCATCCAGATTTTTCTTTTCTAGCTTCCGGCGGGAATTCTCCAGCATGTGCTCCGTTTCCATGGAGAAGCCGCAGAGAATCTGCCCTGCCGGCTTGTGCTCACCCAAGTACCGGAGAATGTCCTTCGTGCGGGTCAGCGGCATCACCGGATCGCCGTCATTATCCTGCTTCTTGATCTTTTCGTCTGCCGTATGCAGGGGGCGATAATCCGCCACAGCTGCCGCCTTGATGATAATGTCGTTCTCTGCCTGCCGTCCGGTAACCGCCGCAAACATCTCCTCCGCTGTCGTGATCGGCACAAAATCGACGCCCTCCGGCTTCTTAAGAGAGGTGGGACCGCTCACGAGTGTCACCGCTGCACCGCGCATGGCGGCTGCCGATGCGATGGCATAGCCCATTCGGCCGGTGGAATGATTGGTGAGATAGCGCACCGGATCCACCGCCTCCTGTGTGGGCCCCGCCGTCACCAGCACATGCAGACCCTTCATATCTTTCTCATGGGCGCAGCAGAGCAGCACCTGCTCCACGATATTTTCCGGATCCGGGAGCTTTCCCTTTCCGCTGGTGCCGCAGGCGAGATGCCCGCTCACCGGCTCCATGATCTGCCAGCCGTAATTTCTGAGCTTCGCCAGGTTGTCCTGCACCACCGGATTTTCGTACATATTCGTGTTCATGGCCGG
>CAVELT010000142.1:0-2069 GCA_963616545.1 Dysosmobacter segnis
CCTCCATTTTCTGCTCGTCCAGTTTTAATACGGCACCGATGCCTTTCAGGGAGAGAGGCAGTCCCATGTAAGCACCCCAGATACGGGAGCACTTCCAGGCAGCAGGATCGAGGTAGTTCCCAACGGAATCCTCGGTGATACTGTAGCTGCGTAAGTATTCCGGATAATACTTACGCAGCCAGTAAGACAGGCATACACGCTCAAATTGGCAGTTGTATGCCCATTTGGTGACGGAATCATCTGTGAGCGCGGCCAAGATAGCAACAGGAACTTCTTCACCGCAGGCGATGTCAACGACCTGTACTTCACCTTCATTCACGGAATATGCAAAGAGCAGGATCTCGAAATCAGGACTTTCAGCATAAGGATATACACCGGATTTCTTCAAGTCCACGCTGCTGTAGGTTTCCAGGTCAATACTGAGGGAAATGATTTTATTGTTCATGCTTGTCTCCAATCTATCAGAATAGGGGCGGCAGCTTGTTCGGCTGCCACCCCATGTGGATTATTGTTTGTCAGTTTTGTTTTTGCGGAAGTTCGGGCAGAGCCAGTGGAAGAATCTCTTTGCAAGCCCGAAGATCCATTTCCATACTGCAATCAGGGCACAGCCCCAGATAAACATCGTGATTCCAAGCATTGTTCCACGGATGGATGCGTCAATCAGTGTATTTATAAGTTCCATTGTCATAGGTTGTCACCTTACCTTTCTGATATGGGACGGCAGGAGTACCTGCCGCCCGGATTGTCATAGTTACGATTTGCCATTAGTTGAGGAAGTCCTCATCGTCCTCCGTTGCGAAGTCATCCTCGGCACGGGACTTGCCGCCAAGCGGAGTGCCGTCAGCCACCTTCTGCAGATTGTTCAAACCGCAGGCGATGCCACGATTGCCGTTGGAGTTGAAGGCATACAGGTTGATGGAGGCGCGACCCTTGACACCGGAGTACATCTCCGAACGGTCAATGATCTGATTGCGGTCAGCATCCACGATGCCAGGTGCGGTGGAAGAGTTGGCGTTGATGAAGTAGCTGTTCTTGTACACCTCATCGTCAGGACGCTCTGCATCACCATCGCGGAGCGGAGTCTTGATGACGGAGAGGGCAGGGACACTCTTGCCGTTGCCCTTGAGCTTTGCCTGACCTTCCTCGTAGGCTGCCTGAATTGCCGCCTTGATCTTCTCGATTGTCTTGGTGTCGGACTTCGGGATGATGAGGGATACGCTGAACTTCGGCGTGCCGCCATTGATGGACTTGGCATCCCAGCAGTTGAGATAGCTGAAAGTGCAGATGCCGGTTACAACCTTGGTAGGATTTGTGAAGTTTTTCATAATAGATGGTCTCCTTTACTCTTTAAAATCGTTTTCTGCTGAATTTTTCATAGCCGGACGCTTGTCCGCCTTAGAAACTAATGTTGGTTTGCCCTGCGGCTTGTAGGTAAGCTCACCGAGCAGTTCTTCGAACTTCTTTTTACCAAGAAGTGAAGTCATTGCCGTCAGTCCCAAAAGCTTCTTCTCGTAGGGATCATATCCGGCCTGGATGACTTTCTGTGCGACATCATCCTCGTTGGTGTATTTGCGATTGCTCCGGCCTTCGACTACTTTGAAATGACCGTAGTTAGTACCAAGCAGCGCCTGGTTCAGGGCATATTCCTTAATGTCTGCTGCCCATGAGGTGAACTGGTCGATTTTCATAAGAATGGCATCGATTTCGTAATCCTCCAGTTCGGCAGGCATCTCGAAGTCATACTTGGCAAGCTCCAGATTGTACTCGGCACGCTTGCGGCAGGTGGCTTTGACCTTGCAGAACTGACAGTGACTGCCTGCCTTGAATTCGCCTTCGCCCTTTAATGCCAGGCGTGCTGTCGGAGCAAGTACCTCGTCTGCCCATCGGAGAAGGTCGGCTTTCGTCATGCTGTATACGCTGACGTTGTTGCGGCGTGGCTGATAGATTGCCATCTTCACGGTGTCGATATCGTAGATACCGTCAAACATCTGAATGACACCGAGGCAGTAGCACATAAGCTGTGGATTGCCGCCGAATTCCTCTGTCTCGGCACTGACAAGGACACCAAG
>CAVELT010000142.1:2292-5348 GCA_963616545.1 Dysosmobacter segnis
GTTGGATCGTTGGGATCACGTCCGAGAGCCTTTTCTACCAGATAGGCACAGAGCGTATGGGCATCGGTGCCCTGTCTGGCATAGGAGCTTGTCTGGTCGGGAACCTTCTCATTCAGCAGGACGCTGGGCGGGCAGTTCAGCCAACGGTAGCTTGCCGAGGAGTTTAATCTTGCGTGCTGTGACATCCGATCACCTCCAGGTCAGCCATCAATGCAGAGTAGTTCTCTTCCTTGATGCCGCTGAGTTTTGCAGCCCCATACTTCGTGATGAGGGCTTTCACTTCTTCCGTGTAACCTTCATGCGACTTTGCAGAGAATGCCTTTCTGACATCTGCAAAGGTGTAGGCAGGGACGGTGGGTTCCGTGCTTTCGATGACTGGCTTCTCTGTAACAGCCGCCGGAGCATCGGATTCCTCTGTCGAGGAGAAATAGGCTTTCAGGTCATTGGCAGCCTTGACCATGTTCTGACCGCAGGTGATCATCTCATCGAGGGTCAGCAGTAAATCATTTGCTTTGCTCATACGGTTTACTCCTTCTCGTTTTCACTTTGACATCTCAGTTTTTCTGCCAGCCGCTTGGATACCACACTGATGGCAATCAGCACATCAATGAGTTCCGCATCTGTTTCACAGGAATCAGGCGGCAGTTTTTCTTCACGCATCGCATTCTGCATTTGCAGCACCTCCGTTTCCGAAAGGCTCATCCCTTTCTGACAGCTATGTATTGGGAAAAGCCGTTTTTCCGTTTTGCAGGAGAGAACTTAAAAAATGTTTTCCAGTGCCCTTCCTTGCAGCAGTTATGTATTGGAAATCATCATTTTTCCGATTTATGAGAGAAGTCCCGTTCACAGGCCATCAACCTGCGGACGGGACTTCCTTTTTATATGTAGAAAAATTTCTTGTCAGATTTGCTCTCTAAAACGGAAAAAGCCGAAATGCCAATACATAGCTGTCAGAGGGATAGGTCTATCCCTACGAATTAGGAAAGGAGGCACACGATGGCTATCAGTAAATTCAACAGCGAAGGCTACTTTGACCCGACAACCTATGAGGCACTCTCAAAGATTGAAAAGGAAGAAAGAGCCGCAAGGTATCGTCCACTCGTGTATATATGCAGCCCATTCTCCGGCGATATATCCGGCAACATCGACAGGGCGAGGAGATACAGCAGATTTGCCGTGGATGCGAAAGCGATACCGCTTGCACCGCATTTGCTTTTTCCGCAGTTTATGGATGAAAGCACCGAGCGGGAGCTTGCCGTGTTTATGGATATGGTGCTGCTTGGCAGATGTGAACAAGTATGGGTATTCGGCAGTCACATCTCAGAAGGCATGGCTGCGGAGATTGAAAAGGCAAAAAGAAAACAGATCAGAATCCGTTATTTTACGGAAGACTGCAAGGAGGCTATATAAATGGAATTGACTTTATACACTGCGGACTGCACTGGCAAGGCGGCGAACTGCCTGTATCCGCATGAAGTGAAAATTACGAATCCGAAGGAACTGGCGGAGGCGATTGCCCACGACCAGGTATTTGCCAGGTACAAGGATAGTTACCGTAACATCGCCAATTTTATCTCTTCTTCGGTTATTCCCCTGGACTGTGACAATGACCACTCGGAGCACCCGGAGGACTGGCTGACGGCAGAGAAGCTCATGGACATTTTCGGTGACATGCAGTTTGCACTGATTCCGAGTCGTAATCATATGAAGGAAAAGAACGGCAAGGCTGCCCGTCCGAAGTATCACGTCCTGTTTCCGGTAGCAGAGTATACCGACCCGGCGTTCTATGCTGCGGTCAAGAGTGCCATCCAGAAGAAGTATCCGTTCTTTGATGATAATGCCGTGGATGCGGCGCGTTTCTTCTTCGGGACAAGCTGTACGGAAGAGGACGTTTTGTGGCATGACGGATTTCTTCAGATTGACGAAGACCTGGATGAAACCGATATGCTGGAAGAGGAAGAGGCGGCGATGCCGATTTACATGGGTGGTTCCATCGCAGAGGGCAGCAGGAATAATACGATGTCGCACTTTGCCGGGAGAGTATTAAAGAAGTTCGGCATCACAGACAAGGCACATCAGCTGTATATGGAGCGTGCAGAGAAGTGTGAGCCGCCGCTGCCGAGGGCGGAACTGGATACCATCTGGAAGAGTGCCGTGAAGTTCGCAAAGAAAGTTCAGCAGCAGGACGGCTATATCCCGCCGGATAAATTCAATGATGAGTTCGGTGGAGCCAGCATGAAGCCGGAGGACTACTCCGATATCGGTGAAGCAAAGGTGCTGACAAGAGAAAATGCAGACTGCCTGCGTTACACAAATGCCACGGGATTTCTTACCTATTGCGGAGACCGCTGGCATGAGGACAGCCAGAAAGCACTGGGAATCACAGAAAATTTCCTCGACCTTCAGCTTGCGGATGCAGAGGATGCCATCAAAAAGGCAGAGGATGCACTGGTGGCAGCAGGCGCGCCGGAGGCGGCTGTCCGTGCAGGCGGTAAGACACTGGAAAAGGCAGTTTCCTCCTCACAGCTTGGCTTGCTGTATGCACTGGCGGGAGCACAGAGTTACTACAAGTTCGTCATGAAATACCGCAACTACAAGAATATCGTGAATACCCAGAATGCTGCAAAGCCGATGCTTGCTATAGATGTTTCGGAACTGGATTACGATGCGGAGCTTCTGAACACACCGGAGCAGACCTATGACCTTACAAAGGGCATGGCCGGAGCGCATCCCCATGATCCGGATGACCTTATTACGAAGGTTACCAATTGCTCTCCCGGCGATGAAGGCATGCAGCTGTGGATGGAGACGCTTGACGTTTTCTTCTGTAACGATAAGGACCTGATTTCCTATGTACAGGAGATCGTGGGGATGGCAGCAGTCGGCAAGGTATATGCCGAGCACATGATTATTGCCTATGGCGGCGGTGCAAATGGCAAGTCCACCTTCTGGAACACCATCGCCAGAGTCCTTGGTAACTACTCCGGAAAAATCTCCGCAGAGGCTCTTACCATGAACTGCAAGCGTAACGTAAAGCCGGAGATGGCAGAGCTGAA
>CAVELT010000143.1:0-5346 GCA_963616545.1 Dysosmobacter segnis
ACGACCTGCACATCCATGTGCCGGACGGCGCGACACCGAAGGACGGCCCCTCAGCAGGCATCACCCTGACCACCGCGCTGGCCTCTCTGGTCACCGGCATTCCGGTGACGCCGCGCATCGCCATGACCGGCGAGGTATCGCTGGAGGGCACCGTGAATCCCATCGGTGGCCTGCCCGAGAAGCTGATGGCGGCAGAACGTGCCGGTGTGCGGAAGGCCTTCATCCCGAAGGACAATGTAGACGACCTCCGGGATGTGGCGGCCGAGGTCCGGGAGAAGCTGGAGATCGTGCCGGTGGAGTCGGTAGAAGATGTATTGAAGGCCTGTGGCTTATCCGACGGGCTCGACGAATAATTTTAAGAACGTCACCGGGTACCCGCAAGCCAAGCTTGTGCGAGACCCGATGACAAAAAGAACGTGCTCAGCTGTGGATTGCGGCTGAGCTTGTTTTTTGTCTCGACCTAGTTTTTAAAACTACTTGACAAGGAAACGGGAAACGAATATGATGGTAAACGTAAAAAGGATAAAAAAATTGAACTAATCGGAGGTCCGGGGCATGAGCTTGGATTCGGATATGAATATGAATAAAGAGGCGGTTTTGAAAATACACGGGCAGGAGCTGTGCATTCCCCTGATCCAGGGCGGCATGGGGGTCGGCGTATCTCTGGAGCGGCTCGCCGGTGCGGTCGCAAAGGCCGGGGCCATGGGCTGCATCAGCACCGCGGACTGCGGCTACCGGGAGCCGGACTTTGACCGGGCGCCGGAGGCGGCAAATCTCCGGGCGCTGGGAGAGGAGATCCGGGAGGCCCGGCGCCTGTCGGAGGGCCGCGGACTTCTTGCGGTGAATGCCATGGTGGCGACCCGCCAGTTTGCGGATGCGGTGCGGACTGCTGTGGATGCCGGCATTGACGCGGTGATCTCCGGCGCGGGGCTTCCGCTGGCGCTGCCGGAATATGTGCCGGAGGGCGCGGCACTGATCGCCCCCATCGTTTCCAGCGGTCGGGCGGCAGGACTCATAGCCCGGGTATGGCAGCAGAAGTATCAGCGTCAGCCGGACTTTGTGGTGATCGAGGGACCTGCAGCCGGGGGACATCTGGGCTTCAAGGAGAAGCAGCTTCTTGAGGGCAGCTGCCAGAGCCTTGCGGAAATTCTGCCGGAGGTGCAGAGGGCGCTGCAGCCCTATGAAGAGAGGAGCGGAAAGCATATTCCCATCTTCTGTGCCGGCGGCATCTGGGACCGGCAGGACATCGAAGCGATCATGGCGCAGGGCGCCGACGGCGTGCAGATGGCGACCCGCTTCATTGCCACAGAGGAGTGTGACGCGTCCCAGGGCTATAAGGATGTGCTGCTGGCGGCCCGGGCAGAGGATGCGGAGATCATCCACAGCCCTGTTGGCATGCCGGGCCGGGCGGTGCGGACACCGCTCATTCGGCGACTTTCGGAAAACGGACGGATTCCGCCGCAGCACTGCAGCCGCTGCATCACGAGCTGCGTGCCCGCGGAGGTGCCCTACTGCATTACCCATGCCCTTATTGAGGCGGTGCGCGGCAACCGCGAGGAGGGACTTTTCTTCACCGGCGCCAATGTCGGCCGCCTCCGGGAAATGACCACGGTACCGGCGCTGCTGAAGGAGCTGGGCTTCTGAAACCATACAAAGACCGAAGACATTAGCCTGATGCGCAGTTGAATGCGCAGGAAAGGAGAGGATATGACCATTCGTATAAAGGATCCGGGAAGCTTTCTGACACACTATATCGGGATGCTGCTGTCCATGCTGGCACTGGTGCCCCTGCTCTGCCGGGTGATGCGGGACCCGTCGGCACTGCGCTTCGGGGCCTTCCTCTGCTTCGGCATCAGCTTCATTCTGCTGTACGGGGCCAGCGCAAGCTACCATTTTTTTGACATTTCACCGCGGGTCAACCGGATTCTCCGGAAAATTGACCATATGATGATCTTCGTCATGATCATGGGAAGCTATACACCGGTCTGTCTCGTGGCCCTCGGCAACCGGCAGGGACATCTCCTGCTGCTCGCGGTTTACGGCATTTCCGTGCTGGGGATGCTCATGAATCTCTTCTGGATCAGCTGTCCCAAGTGGCTGTCCTCGGCGATCTATATCGCGCTGGGCTGGGTGTGCGTGTTCTCCATCAGTCAGCTCCACAGCGCCCTGAGCACGGCGGAGTTTGCACTGCTGGTGGCGGGCGGCGTGATCTATACGGTGGGCGGCATCATCTATGCGCTGAAGCTGCCGCTGCTGCGCCGGACCCATCGCTATTTCGGAAATCATGAGATTTTTCATCTTTTTGTCATGGCGGGATCGGCCTGTCATTACGTCATGATGCTGCTGATGGCCTGAGCCGTTTGGCAGTGTCCGGCGGGCATTTTCGGGCGCTCTTAAGAAAATCTTTCGTTTTATGTAAGGCGATTCCGGGGAAATTTAGAATAAATTCCCATTTTCATCACAAATTATCCTGTATACTATAGGTGTTGAACGAAAGAACAGGAGAAAATTGTATTAAGATGACTTTATTGAGAAATCCCGGAACCCTTAGGAAAATGTTGTTGGCCCTTACGGTGCTGAGCCTTGGCTTCAGCAGCCTGGCATTCGCGACACCGGAGAGCAGTGAGGGAGAGACGCTGGTATTCGAAGCGCAGGCCCAGGAGCAGACCATTGACTATTCTGCACCGGAGGAAAGCACGGATACGGCGACAGCCACCGCAACAGCGGCGCAGAGCAGTGCCGTGCAGACCACTGCAGCAAGCACGACAACAGCAGCTGCTGCGGCAAATGATACGGTAGAGGCTGCGGTGGATCTCGATTTTGACAACAATATCCTGCAGGTGGAGAACGAGCTGCAGCAGATCACGACAGCAGCCGCGAAGTCCGGGGACAGCTCCCTGGGTGAGCAGGTGGTCAATTATGCGCGGCAGTATATCGGCAACCGCTACCGCTACGGCGGCAGCAGCCTGACCGCCGGAACCGATTGCTCCGGCTTCGTGATGGCGATCTACCAGCACTTCGGCATTTCCCTGCCCCATTCCTCCCAGGCCCTGAACAGCGTGGGTACGGCGGTGAGCAGCCTTTCTGAGGCGAAGCTCGGCGACATTCTGGTGTATCCCGGTCACTGCGGCATCTACATCGGCAACGGCAAGCTGCTGAGCGCCCTGAATTCCAGAAAGGGCATCACCATCTGCTCCGCGAACTACAGCAGAATTACGGCGATCCGCAGAGTGGTGTAATTTTTTCCGCGGGCTTCGCGCAAGCCTGGCTTGCGGGTGCCCGCGGAATGAGAACATGATTGAATAATAGCTTTTGACAAAAGCAGCTCCGGTACAAAACCGGGGCTGTTTTTTTGTGCTTTCCGCCGCAGTGTGCTATAATCTCGGAAAAACAGGTCTCGGCGGGCCTTGCTGCCGGGAAAGAGGAATCCATCATGAAATCTATCAGTCTCTATCAGAACAACGGGAGCTGGCTCTGCCAACTGCATCCTTTCAGCAAGCTGTTCTATCTCCTGGCGGCGATTCTTGTGCCGCTGATCCTGGGGAAGCTGACCGTCTTCCTGCTTTGCATTGCGATCAGTCTTCTGCTGCTCCGCTCCGGCCGCTTTGTGAAACGGACCCTGCCGCTGATTGCCTTTTCCTTCACCATCATTCTGACGGTGGTGATCATTCAGGGCATTTTCAATCAGAACAACAGCAATGTGCTCTTCTCCCTGGGACCGGTACACTTCTATCAGGAGGGACTGCTCTATGCGGCCCGGATCGGCCTCAACATTCTGAATATGCTGCTGGCCTTTGCGGTGCTGGTGCTGACCACCAAGCCCTCGGAGCTGGTGGAGGAGCTGGAGAAAAAGGGCTTTTCCCCCCGCTTCGGCTACATCATCAATTCCGTCTTCCAGATCATTCCCGAAATGGTGGGCACCATGCATACCATTTCTGATGCCCAGCGGAGCCGCGGCATGGAGACCGAGGGAAGGCTCTCGGTCCGCATTCGGGCCTTCCTGCCCCTCATCAGCCCGGTGGTCATGAGTGCGCTGACCTCTACCCGGGAACGGGCAGTGGCGCTGGAGGTCCGGGGCTTCGGCGCGGGCTGCCGGAAGACCTACCTGTATTCGCATCCCTATTCCAGGCGGGATAAGCTCATGAAAACCCTGTCACTGTCGGCGCTGCTGCTCAGCATTCTCGGAAGGATCGGTCTCGTATGGCTTTCATCGAAGTAAAACATCTCAAATACCGCTACCCGGGGGCGAAGAGGCTGGCACTGGATGACATCTCCTTCACCGTGGAAAAGGGCGAATTCATCGGCCTCCTCGGCGAAAACGGCGCCGGCAAAAGCTCCCTCTCCCAGGCACTGCTGGGGCTGATCCCCCAGTTCTATAAGGGTGCCTACGGCGGCAGTGTGCTGGTGGACGGTCTGGAGGCGGCGAAAACCCCGGTGGGCACCCTCTGCCAGAAGGTCGGTCTGGTCTTCCAGAATCCCTTCAACCAGCTCTCCGGCGCGAAGGACACGGTCTTTGACGAGGTGGGCTACGGCCTCCAGAATCTGGGCATCGCACCGGAGGAGATCCGGGAGCGGGTGGAGACGGTGCTGCGGCAGCTCGGCATCTGGGAATTTCGGGACCGGAATCCCTTCGACCTCTCCGGCGGACAGCTGCAGCGCGTGGCCATTGCCTCCGTGCTGGCCATGCGGCCGGCGCTCCTGATCCTGGACGAGCCCACCTCCCAGCTGGATCCTGCGGGCTCCGAGGAGGTTTTCCGCATCGTCGAGGCGCTGGCGAAAACCGGCATTACCATCCTGATGATCGAGCAGAAGCCGGAGAAGCTCGCGGCCTACTGCGACCGCCTGCTGCTGATGCAGAACGGAAGGGTTCTGGCTGTCGGCACCCCCGAGGAGATCTTCTCCCGGGAGGATCTGGCGGATTGCCATGTGGAGCCACCCGTGTATACAAGCTTCGCCCGGGAGCATGGACTGCAGCTTCCCAACGGCTGCTATCCCGTGACGCTTTCGACGCTGCTTGGGACAATGTCTTCGGCCCGGAGAGCTGAGCTTCGCGAAGCGATCGCGGCGGGCGCAGCAGGTGCCGGGCCGGCGGAGGATCCGGCGCGAGGCAGTCAAAGCGATGTGTCGCCGGAAAGCTTCCGGACGGAGGGGCTCAGCTTCTCCTATATTCCGGGAAATCCCGTGCTGTCGGGCCTTGATCTCAGGCTGGACCACCGGCCCACGGCCATTATCGGGCAGAACGGCGCCGGCAAGACCACCCTGGTGCGGATTCTCAAGGGCCTGCTGAAGCCCGAGAGCGGCAGCGTGTATTTCGGCGGCGAAGACATTACCCGCCATACGGTGGCG
>CAVELT010000144.1:0-5329 GCA_963616545.1 Dysosmobacter segnis
TAATACTTTCCCAATCTACCGGACTATAGGATCGACCTGAATCCGGGTGATTTGACACTATTTGACGACTTATCAAGCCAATTTTAAGACACCGGACTATAAGAACGCCCGGAAAACCGCTGTTTTGGCTTGATACTCCTCCTTGAAAGGCCAAAGATTTTTGTAAAACAGTACAAGAAAAGCTTTATTATATAGTCCTGTTGTGATATAATAGGACTATATAAAGGAGATGATTCTTATGGCTGTTCCTGCAGAAATCCGGGCCGTTCCGAGGCCTGTTAATACCATCGTAGATGACAATGGATCCAATAGTCCGAAGCGTTATGCCGTCCGCCAGCGCGGCACTACTCGTTATGTAGCGGGCGGAAATCCGCAGCCTCATAACGGCAAAGTGATCGGCCACATCATTGACGGGAAATATGTTCCCATCGATGACGAGAAAAAGGCAGCTGCTTCTCCGGACATGCTCTCTTACGGAGCCTCTGCTTTGGTGAAGTCTGTTACGAATGACATCTTTCACGACCTCCTGGATGTATATGATCCATCCGATGTATACGCCATGATGTCGATTGCGACTCTTCGTGTAATCAAGCCTTCCATCGCTTCAAACCGGATGGCTACGCATTACAACCGCACTTTTGTATGCAGGGATTATCCTGGTGCGGCACTGTCGAAGAATTCGATTACCGATCTTTTCCAACGTATCGGCATGGACGGAAACAAGCGCAAGCGCTTTTATCAGCTGCGCCTTGAAAAAACAGCAGCGGACCACCATATCGCCATTGATGGAACGCTTAAACAGGACAACAGCAAGGTAAATGATCTCTCCGCATTCTCCCGGAAAGCCAGGGTTCGCGGATGCTGCGAAGTTTCTGTCCTGTACGCTTACGATATCGAACGGATGGAGCCGGTGTGTGCTCAGGTATTCCCGGGCAACAGCATTGATGCAAGCTCTTATCCTTCCTTTATCCGTGACAACGACATCCGCAAGGGAATCATTGTTGCAGACAAAGGCTTTCCTCCCAGCAAGATCAAGGAAGAACTGGCAGCACGTCCAGAACTTCACTTCCTTACTCCGATCAAGCGCAACGATGTCCGCATAGCGGATAACGACATGCTCTCCTTTGAAGGAGTGCTGGAAGGGATTGATGCAAAGGTTGTTTACAAGAAGAAGCAGATCAAGGGCGGCCGCTTCCTGTATTCTTTCAAGGACGCCAGAAAGGCCGCCAATGAAGAGGCTTCCTATCTTGCAAACGCAAAGAGAAAAGATACCTTCTCTCCGGAAAAATATGCTGCCAAGCAGAAAGTGTTCGGTGTGATCGTTCTTGAATCCGACCAGGATCTTCCTCCTAAGACAGCGTATCAGTGCTACGAAGACAGATGGCTTCTTGAGCTTGTATTCAACAGGTACAAGAGCGATGAATGCCTCGATCACACGGATGTACAAGGAGATTTCTCTGTGATAGGAAGCGAATTCATCAACTTCCTGTCAACAGTAGCCACATGCCGGATTCTCAAAAAAGCGGAAGCGGCAGGCTTGTTGGACAACATGTCTTATGCAGAGCTGATGGACGACCTGTCTTCTGCATGGAGACGCACCGATGCACCGGCAGAACCGGCAACGGATGATGGCTGTTGGGTTCATACTCTTCAGACTGTTTTTGAAGAGTTGGAGGCACTTGGCTTATCTAAGCCGGTACCGAAGCCGGAGCCGAAAAAACGTGGCCGAAAGCCAAAGCCGAAGGATCCGGAAAACTTGAAACCGAAACGTCCGCGCGGTCGTCCGCGGAAAAATGCTAATCCCACCGTCGGACCGCTATAGTCCGGCGTATTGGGAAACTATTATTTAACCTGTTGTTTTAAGTCATCTGTTTTTACAATGAATCCTGCCCGTGTGCTGTAACATATCTCCCTTCCCCGCGTATGTAATGGTGTCCAGAACAACTGCTGCACAGCGAAGGCAGCGTAAAATACTCCTCCCTCACAGAAACAGCCGCAGGCAAAGGCCTGCGGCTGTTTCCCCTATCTGCTGCTGTAAAAATGCCGGTCTGAGGCCGTGCGGAGGATCCGGCAGGCATGGTGATTTTCACGTCAACCGACCTCACGCGGCCCCAAAGGCGCGTATCAGTCAAGCCACTGCGGCAGCTCCTCCAGGGAGTCCAGCACCCCATCTGCACCAGCCTGCAGGAAGGTTCTGCGGGCCGTCTCCTTCGCCGCCGTCTGCTGCTCCGGCGACATCCCTTCGTATTCCTCCAGGGTACAGCCCATGACCGAGCTCCCCTCCAGAACTCCCAGAGAACGCACGCCGGCGCATTTTCCTTCCCGGATATCCGCCGCGGTATCTCCGACCTTGATGACATTTTCCACCGATGGAATCTTAAAATGCGCCATATTGGCGAATATCATATAGGGATAGGGACGCCCCATTCCCTGCACGCTGTCCGGGCTGATCCAGAAGTCCGGTGCATAGCCCTGCTCTGCCGCCCGCGGCACCACCACGGACATCATTTTATCCGTATACCCGGTAGTGGAGCCGACCGCAATCCCGTTCTCCCGCAGCGTCTCCATCACCCTTATCACGCCGGGCTTCGGTGCCGCATATTGCGGCAGGCTCTCCAGAAGAGCCGCCTCGAACACACCGTAAATGCACTCCGCGGCATGCTCCTCCGGCATTCCGCCCTGCCGCTCTCTCCACTGCTGCGCGAGCCGCGGCATTTCCAGCATTGTGCGGATGTGATCCATTTTGAGCATTCCCATGGGTCTGCGGATTTCCTCCGTTGTGGGAGAGAGCCCGAACCGCCCGAAGGCCATGGCAAACGCATTCACCGGAGCAAAGCAGCCGTAGTCCACCGTCGTCCCGGCCCAGTCGAAAATCACCAGCTGTGTCTTCATCGCTTCGTCTCCTT
Organism: Dysosmobacter segnis; assembly: GCA_963616545.1. Classification (GTDB taxonomy): domain Bacteria; phylum Bacillota; class Clostridia; order Lachnospirales; family Lachnospiraceae; genus Oribacterium. Next base: position 2,907 of record CAVELT010000144.1, read on the forward strand.
CCGGAATTCTGCCATGATGCCGCGCAGCCGCTCCATATCCTCCGGATAGATTTCACCGATGCTGCCGACGCGGAAGGTTTCCGCCTCCATTACCTTCCCCGGATAGAGCACATAGCCGTTTTCCTTCACATACTGATACATGTCCCGGAAGGTAAAATTCGCATCCTCCGGATAATAGAAGGTCGTAATCACCGGCCCCTGCACCGCCGGGTCCAGGTAGGGCCGGAACCCAAGAGCGGAGAATGACTCCGCCAGAAGGCGCTGGTTCTCCTTATACCGAGCATTCCTCGCCGGAATTCCTCCCTCCTCCTCCAGCTCCTGCAGGGCCCTGGCGAAGGCGAGAACGACATGAGTCGGAGAGGTGAAGCGCCATTTTCCGTCCTTTTCCATGGTTACCCACTGATCGTAGAGATCCAGGGACAAGGACCTGGCTGTCCCTTTGCTGCCCTCGAGCCTCTCGCGCTGCGCCAGAACGAAGGAGAAGCCGGGCACACCCTGAATGCATTTGTTGGCGCTCGAAATCAGGAAATCAATGCCCCATTCCGCCATGGGGATCTCCATGCCGCCGAAGGTGGACATGGCATCCACAATGAACACCTTTCCCTTTTCCTTCACTGCCTTCCCGACGGCCTGCACATCGTTCAGAATTCCGCTGGTGGTCTCGCCGTGCACCATGGACACGTGCGTGATGTCCGGATCTTTCTCCAGATAATCCGCAATCACCGCTGGATCCGGACGCCGGTCATAGTCCTCCCGGTAAAGTACAAAAGAGATCCCTGCATGGCGGCAGATTTCCGCCATACGAAGTCCGTAGGCCCCGTTGGCCGCGATGAGGAGCTTCTCCCTGTTCCCGATGACACTGGTCAGCACCGATTCCACACCAAAGGTCCCGCTCCCCTGCATGAGAACCGCCGTGTACTCCGGCGCAGAGACCCCTGCCAACGCAAGGAGCTGCGTGCGGATGAACTGTGTGATCTTTTTGTAATCGTCATCCCAGGTGCAATGATCAAAGAGCATTTCTCTCTTCACGGTGTCCGTCGTCGTCAGCGGCCCCGGCGTCAAAAGCTTATATCGATTCTCCATTATCCTCTCCATGCAGGTACGGCGATCCTGCAGCGATCGCCGCACGGTAAAATCAGGGTAACAATTCCGCATCCGCATCTTGTTTTCCCTTCGGAAAACGATCTTCCTTTGGAAAATCTAGATGTGGCCGTTCTCAGGGCTTCGCCGCCTCCGAAATCTGCACGTGCTGCTCATACAGCTCGAAGGTCAGCGGTTCGGAGAAGGTCTTCGGATACGCAGACTGATTGGCCTTGTCCGCGCTCTCTCCCTCATACAGCGGATTCGGGTAGTACTCCTGCAGCTCGGCACGTCCCTTTTCGATGATGCACTTTGCCATCTCCATCGCCAGCGGATTCGTTGCATCACCCTTGTCGAGCACCGCCACGGACTCTGTCAGGGAGAAATTCCCCTCTGTGGGATCCACATAATCAATCGGCAGTCCTTCCGCCTTGGCTGCAACCGCCTGGTGGCGAAGGCCGAATCCGACAGCGACCTCACCGGCCTCACACAGCTTCAGCGGGGCAGAGCCGGAGGATTCAATGTGATCGCCTGCGTTGACATACAGATCGTGCAGAACGCTCTGGGCGCCGTCCTCGCCGTACTCCGAAATCAGGGCCTGCATCAGAAGCCAGGCCGTCGAAGAGGACTGTACATCCGTAATGGCCAGGTACCCTGCATAGGACGGATCCGCCAGATCCTTCAGGCAGGTCGGCGTCGCCAGACCGTTCTCCTTCAGAAGCTCTGTATTGATGATGATGGCTCCTTCCTGGGATGTGATGGGCGCTGTGTAATCCGGAACCTCCGACAGCGTGTTCACCTCAAACGTCAGAGGCAGGAACATGCTGTTCTGATCCTGCGCGCTCTGAATGTAAAAGGTGCTCATGGTGATCATATCGGCTTCCAGATTGGTCCCCTCTGCCAGCAGCTTCCCGCCGAGCTCCGAGGTTCCGAAGGTTTCGAAAACATACTGTCCCTCGTAGCCGTTGCTGTTCAGGGCATTGGACATCGCTGTGATGGCCTCATCGTCCGCATTCGAATAAATGATCACCTGCTCCGCACTGCCGGCGTCCGCTTCTGCCTGCTGCCCGTTCGCCGCCGTCGTCTGTGCGTCCTGCGCGCTCTCCGAGGTGCTCCCGCATCCCATCGTCACAGCCGCCGCCATGACCAGCGCAAGGCCTGCTGCCGCTCTTCTTCGCTTCATGATTTTTTCTCCTCTCTCACTTCAATTTCCTTCTGCATGTATTTGCCAGGCCGTTGAATACGGCTCTTGCAATCAGATTGGTGAACAGAATCAGCAAGGACAGAACGAACACCTCATTGTATTTGTTCACGTACTGCAGCTGCTTGATTTTGGTGGTCAG
>CAVELT010000145.1:0-5132 GCA_963616545.1 Dysosmobacter segnis
GTACCGCCGACATTGACCTCCTTTGCCATCACCACGGAGAATGTGAAGAACATCCTTTCACCGGAATACAAGGCGGCAGGCCACAAGGTACTGTGGCTGCGTCCCGCCTATGAAAAGGATCTGCCGAAGAAGGAAAGCCTCTTCGCAGAGTTTGCCGAGATTCATCGTCTGGTAACAGAGGGCAAGCTGGCATCTGTGTATACACCGACCTACGGCGGATTGGCTGAGGCTGTGCTGAAGCAGTGCATGGGCAATGGCCTGGGCTTCACATTTGCGCCGAGTCTGTCCCTGGAGGACATTTTCGGCTATCAGTACGGCTCCTTCCTGTTGGAGCTGGCAGACGGCGTGTCTGTGGACGAGCTGTATAAGAATGCCGCACTGCAGGCAGCCGGTGTCACCGTGGCCGATGCAGGTCTCGTGACCGAGGCAGCGGAAATCCGCTATAATGAGGCAGCTGTATCTCTGGCAGCGCTTTCTGCGGCCTACGAGGATAAGCTGGAGTCCGTGTTTACCTGCAATAAGGTGGGGGCAGCAGAGGATAATGCTGTCGACCTCAGCATTCCGGACTACAGCGAAGAGGAGTGGATCGCCCCGGCTGTGACAACAGCAAAGCCGAAGGTGCTGATCCCTGTCTTCCCGGGCAACAACTGTGAGTATGACTCTGCCAAGGCCTGCCGTGATGCAGGACTTGAGCCGGAGATCGTGGTGGTACGGAACATGACCCGTCAGGACATCACAGCGTCTGTAGAGGAAGTGGCAGCGAAGCTGAAGGAATCTCAGATGATCTTTATTCCGGGCGGCTTCTCCGGCGGTGACGAGCCGGATGGCTCTGCCAAGTTCATTACCTCCTTCTTCCGGAATGAGGCAGTGCGGGAGCAGACCATGAAGCTGCTGAACGAGCGGGACGGTCTGATGATCGGTATCTGCAACGGCTTCCAGGCACTGATCAAGCTGGGCCTGGTGCCCTACGGCGAGATCCGGGATACGGATGTGCATTGTCCGACGCTGACCTTCAATACCATCGGACGGCACCAGTCGAAGATCGTACGGACCCGCGTGGCCTCCAATATGAGCCCCTGGCTGGAAAACACGAATCCGGGAGACATCTTCAATGTGGCCATTTCTCACGGCGAGGGCCGCTTCCTCTGTGAGGAGGCACTTTTCCGGGAGCTGGTGAAGAATGGTCAGATCGCCACACAGTACGTGGATCTCGAGGGCAAGCCCACCATGGACATCCAGTACAACCCGAACGGCTCCTACTATGCGGTAGAGGGCATTACCTCACCGGACGGCCGTGTCTTCGGCAAGATGGGACATGTGGAGCGTTGGGAAAACGGCAACTTCAAGAATGTGCCGGGCTGCTTTGATATGGGACTGTTCCGAGCAGCAAAAGAATACTTCGAATAAAATATCCCGCAGCAGACAAACGTCGATCAGAACACCGATGGGCAGCAGCCCATCGGTGTTCTTTTCTCTAAACAGCATAAAGAAAAAGTGATATAATAAAAGTGATTTTATGTGCAAGGAGGCGCCATCATGAACGAGCAGGATCTGGAGCAGGAAGAAAAGCTGAAGACCGAGGCGGACAAGGAGGAACAGAATGAGGGCGCGGAGATTGAAATTCCGGAGGAGAGCCGTCCGAATCTGACCGCATTGTTTGAGTCCATTCCGGACAGTGATCGGAAGGAACAGCCCGAAGAGGCGAAAAACGATGAGGAAGAGGACGAGGATGCCCTGGAGCAGCTGATCGACGAGGGAAATCAGCAGGATATCGACGAATACTATGAAGACATGCAGCCGGCGGACTTCGTGGAAGAGGTCGATGAGCTGGATGACGAAGACATTCGCCGCCTGCCGGAATTTCTGGATACGGAGCAGCTGACGGAGATTATGGAGGAGGCAGATGATGATCTGCGCCAGAGGCTGGGAGAAAATCTGTCGGACGATCAGCTGCTGGAGGTCTTCGAGAGCATGTCCAAGGATGATATCGTGGATATCATGGGGGAAATGTCGACGGGACGCCGAAAAACGCTTCTGAACCATATGAAGGCGGGGGATCGCCGTATCATACATACCCTGCTGCAGTATCCGGATGACTCTGCCGGCGGTATCATGACGACGGAGTATATCGCCTTGCGTGAGGAACGAAGCTGTGCGGAGGCACTGGACATTATCCGCGAGATCGGTCCGAAGACAGAGGTGATTGAAAGCATCTATATCACGGATGATAAGCGGCATCTGGTGGGTATCGTGGATCTGCGGGATCTTCTGGGCGCATCGCGAAATACCAAGCTTCGGGAAATCATGGATGATCAGGTGATTTCGGTGGAGCCGGAGGTGGATCAGGAGGAGGTTGCACAGATGGTATCGAAGTATGATCTGCAGGCCATCCCGGTGGTCAGCCGGAAGCAGACCATTCTCGGCATCATCACGGTAGATGATATCATCGATGTCATCAACGAGGAGCATGATGAGGATATCGCCCATCTCGGCGGAACCAGCAGCGAAGAGGATCTGGATTCTACGCTGACGGAGTCCATTCGGATGCGGCTTCCCTGGCTTCTGGTGAACCTGCTGACCGCTTTTCTGGCCTCCTTCACGGTGAAGCTCTTTGAAGGCACCATTGAGAAGGTGGTGGCGCTGTCTGCAACCATGACCATCGTCTCCGGCATGGGCGGCAATGCAGGCACCCAGACGATGTCCATTATGGTGCGGGAGCTGGCAAAGGGAGAGCTGGATCTCCGGGAAAACTGGAAATCGCTGGTGAAGGAGATCCTTCTCGGCATGGTGGACGGTGCGGCCTGCGGTCTGGTTACCGGCATTGTGGTGGGCACGCTGTACCGGAATGTTTTTCTGGGAATCATCATCTTTCTGGCCATGATCGGCAACCTGGTGGTTTCCGGCATTTTCGGCTTTCTCGTGCCGGTGGTGCTCAAGCAGCTGAAGGCGGATCCGGCATTGGCCTCCTCCATCTTTGTCACGACGGCAACAGATGTGCTCGGTTTCTTTATTTTTCTGGGGCTTGCCAGTCTCTTTCTGCCGCGGCTTGTGTAGCCGCTGCATAACTGCCCCGCTTTTTTATAAAGGAGAAAAGCAGTATGGATCTATCTTATCTTTTGTTTCTGCAGGATTTTCGTGAAGCCACAAACAACGTCCTGACACCGTTCTTCTGGACGGTTTCGGAGTTTGTGCTGGGGCTGATTCCCTTCCTGGCCATTGCGCTGTATTACTGGGTCTTTGATCGGGAGAGCGGCGGCTGGCTGCTCATGAGTAACGGCATCAGCTACTGGCTGAACGGCATATTGAAGCTGACGGCCTGCGTATATCGTCCCTGGATTCGGGATTCCCGCATTATACCGGCGGGAGATGCCAAGCTGACGGCTACAGGCTATTCCTTCCCCAGCGGACACAGCACAAAGGCAGCAGCGGTTTACGGCGGAGCCGGTATTCTGTGCCTGCGGAAGAAAAAACGCGTGATCGGCATCCTTTGCTTCATTCCCATGCTTCTGACCATGCTTTCCCGGAATTACCTGGGCGTGCATACGCCGCAGGATGTTGTGGTCGGTGCAGGCTCTACCCTGCTGATGATGCTTCTGAACCTGCGGTTTTTCCGCTGGATGCAGGAGGGCGACAGCAAGCGGGATGTAAAGGTGTTGCTGGCTGTAATGCTTGTGACTGTTCTTTCCATTCTCTATATCAGCCTGAAGAGCTATCCTATGGATTATGTGGACGGTGTATTGCTGGTGGATCCGGAAAAGATGAAGCCGGACACCTATAAGGGGATTTTCATTATGCTCTGCAGCTTCGTGGGGTGGTTTATTGAGAAGCGGTGGATACAGTTCAAAAACCCGAAGAACAAGACAGCGGGTATTGTGGCTGCCATTGTGGCTATGCTTCCGCTCTATCTCTTTAATCAGTTCTTTGGAGATTTTGCTGCAGCCTATCTCGGCAGCACGCTGACGAAGCTTCTGGAGGCTGGTATTCCCTTCATTTATGTTTTCACTGTCGGACCGCTGCTGATGAAGCAGATCTCGAAAAAGGAGGCAGCTGCGTAAACACTGCCGGATTAAGAAGTGATCCATTATACCGAAAAAGCAGAGCCGTGAAACGAGCTCTGCTTTTTTGATGAATGATGCGTTTTGTGCAAGATAGGATGGGTATCGATCATGTCATCTTTGACGTCAGGCTGTCTTTGCTTCCTTCCGATTCCAGCGTACGGCGAAATAGATCAGTTCAATGATACAGCAGCTCATCCATCCCACGGGATAGCCGAAGCCGACAGAGGCAGGCATGTTCGCGATGAAGCGGGTCATGAAGAAGAGGTAGGTCTGGCGGATGGCCACGAAGCTCAGGATCATGATGACCATAGGCCCGGTGGAATCGCCTCGGCCGCGGAGGGCACCCGCCAAAACATGGTTCACGGTATTGAACAGAAGGAAAAAGACATTCTGCCGGAGGAACAGCACGCCGAAGCTGATCACGGCGGCATCCGCGGTGAACAGACCGACGGCGCCGGGGGCGAAGATCCACAGCATAAGCGCCAGGCAGGCATTCATAACGACGCTGAGAATCAGAGAAAGCACGGTGCCTTCATTGGCACGCTTCAGCTTGCCGGCGCCGATATTCTGCGACACAAAGGTAGTGGCAGCCATGGCCATACTCTGAATGAAGAGCATGATAAACTGATCCAGCTTGTTGTAGCTTGCCCAGCCGGCCATGCAGGCGGAGCCGAAGCTGTTCACGTAGGCCTGGACGAAGACATTGGAAAAGGCAGTGATGACAGACTGGATACCTGCCGGCAGTCCTACGGCAAAGATCATTCGGAGCATCTGGGAGTCAATGCGGCAGTCATGCAGGGTCAGCCGATAGATGTCATGCGTGCGGAGAAGCAGAAGAAGGATCAGCGCAGCGGAAACGAACTGGGAAATGATGGTGGCCAGAGCGACGCCGAAGATGCCCATATGGAAGACGAGAACGAAGACCAGATCCAGGACAATGTTGATGATGCTGGTCAGCACCAGAAAGTAAAGGGGACGTCGGGTATCACCTACAGCACGAAGAATGCCGGAGCCGATATTGTAGATCAGAAGTCCTGCGATGCCGGCGAAATAGGTGCGAAGGTAAATGCTGGC
>CAVELT010000146.1:0-4888 GCA_963616545.1 Dysosmobacter segnis
AGGAGATTCAGAAGCAGGCAAAGCCGTCCGTGATGGCAATGCTCCGGAGGAAAAAGGAAGAGGCAGCACAGCAGGAGGATGTGCTGAGAAATGAGAAGAAGAAACAACAGGACATGGAACTTTGAGGCATTCGATGAATATGACATCGGGTGCTTTTTTTACGCAAAAAATTGACCAGAGTACTCGACATTTTTGGAGTGACCCTCAGTTTAAGTGAGGGTCATTTTCAGAAGCAGGCAGATTGGTTTGAAAGAAAAATTTTAGATGGGGCGTAGTTTGCGATCTCACAGAAAGGAGCGGGAATGAATATTTTTGAAGCTGTGAAAGACAGCGTGACCACACGGCAGGCTGCCGAGATGTACGGTGTCCAGGTCAGGCGGGGCGGCATGGCCTGCTGTCCGTTTCACGATGACAAAACACCCAGCATGAAAATTGACAGGCGGTTCCACTGCTTCGGCTGCCAGGCAGATGGGGACGTGATTGATTTTACGGCCAGACTGTTCGGGCTGAGCAGCAAGGATGCGACAGAGAAGCTGGCTGCTGATTTTGGAGTCCGTTATGACGGGAAAATCAGGGCAGCACCGAAGGCAATCAAGCGGAAAATTTCTGCGGAGCTTCAGTTTCGGCAAGCGGTGGATCGCTGCTACCGGGCTTATTGCGATTATCTGCATTTGCTTTGGCACTGGCAGACGGCATATGCCCCGCATTCGCCGGATGAAGAATGGGATCCGCGCTTTGTAGAAGCATTACAGAAGAAAACGTATGTGGAGTATCTGCTGGATACGCTGCTCACCGGGACGGTGCAGGAGCAGGCAGGGATCCTGACAGAACACGGAAAGGAGGTGACGGCTCTTGAGCAGAGAGTACGAGACATTAGCACCGCAGCTTCAAAGGAGCGTGGAAGCGGTGGCCGAGACATTAGCCGCTGAGAAAACCGTAGAGGAAGTGCGGCAAATGCTGAGCGTGACCAAGGAAGGAAAGGTCGCGGGAACGGTCGATAATTACAAGATCATTTTCACCTATGACCCGCTGCTGCGCGGTGCCTTCCGCTTTAACCTGCTGACAGAAAAGATCGACATTACCAAATCCCTTGGCTGGTTCCGGGCCAGCGACGCGTTGTCGGATGTGGACATCCAGTACCTCATCCTGTATCTGGAGCAGAACTACGGCATTGCCAATCAAAAGAAGATCGAGGGCATGATCAAGCTGGTGGCCAATGAAAATCGCTTCCATCCTATCTGCGATTATCTGAATACCCTGCAATGGGACGGACAGGAGCGGATTCGCTATGCACTGAAGCATTTCCTGGGTGCGGAGGTCAGTGACTTTAACTATGAGGTACTCCGGCTGTTCATGCTGGGAGCCATTTCCAGAGTATTTAAGCCGGGAACCAAATTCGACAGCATGCTCTGTCTGGTGGGCGGTCAGGGAGCTGGAAAGAGCACTTTCTTCCGTTTCCTGGCGATTAAGGATGAGTGGTTCACGGATGATCTCCGGAAGCTGGATGCGAAGGACGTGTATGAGAAGCTGCAGGGCCACTGGATCATTGAAATGTCAGAAATGATCGCCACTGCCAATGCAAAAAGCATTGAAGAAATCAAGTCTTTCATGAGCAGACAGAAGGATAATTACCGGACACCCTATACCGCCTACACGGTGGATCACAAGAGGCAGTGTGTGTTCGGCGGTACGTCCAACAACATGGATTTTCTGCCGCAGGACCGCACCGGAAACCGCAGATTCCTGCCAATCAGGGTACAGGTGGAGGAGGCAGAGTGCCATATCCTTGCAGATGAGGCCGCGTCCAGAGCCTATATCGAGCAAATGTGGGCGGAGGCGATGGTCATATACCGGACGGAGAAGCCGAAGCTCCGACTGAGTAATGAGATGGCGGCACAGCTTGCCGAGCATCAGAAGATGTTCATGCCGGAGGATACGCTGGCTACACAGATCCTGAATTATCTGGACAGATATACCGGAGACATGGTCTGCGTCCGGCAGCTTTATCATGAGGCACTGGGACATCCGGACTATGAACTGCCAAAGCAGTATGAAGCGAGGGACATTGCTGCCATCATGCGAAACTATGCAGCGGATTGGGTGTATTTCGATAACCCGAGACATTTTCCGGCACCCTACTACCGTCAGAAGGGCTGGGAACGGATCAAAAAGCCTGACAACCCGCTCCGCGAAAATGATGGTTTTACAAAACTGACGGAGGCTGAGGCCGAGCAGATCGGCTTCCCGAAGGAGTGGCTGGAGACAGAAAAGTAAGCCGGTTGTCGGGCTGGTTGCCAGTCGGTTGTCAGGCCGGTTGCCGGAAAAACGCCCGGAAAAGCACGTATTTATGCGGTTTCTTCTTCTCTGACAACCAGAGCAACCGAGAAATGATGAAAAAAACAATTTTATAGCTGAGAGTGCTCTTACAGGAAAAATAAAAATGTTTTGGAGCGAGTTGTCAGGAACGGGTTGTCAGACCCGATTGACGGCTTCCTCCCTGCAGGGCACGCTCATCACACACCCGGCTGCTATTCGCAGACCGGGATTTTTTTATGGAGGTATTGCCTATGATGAAACGAAGCTCATTGAAGATCATACCGATCTATGATGGGAAACAGGAGGCGGTCGAGGTGTTCACAGACCTGATCGCTGCCAAAATACGAGTTGCGAAACAAAAAGATGATATTGCCAAAAGGCAAGATGTGAACTATAATGAAGATGCGGTTCATTGTATAGAGCTTGCGTCTGGATTATGCGGGTGATGAATATGATGAACAACATGCAGTTTATGGAACAGGATATGACGGGAATGCTGTCACAGGTCTTTCGGGTCGGCGTCTACTGCCGACTCTCCAAGGACGATGACCTGGACGGCGAGAGCGCCAGTATTTCCAATCAGCGGGACATGCTGGTGCAGTATTGTGAGAAGATGGGATGGGAGGTTGTTGCGATATTTCAGGACGATGGCTACACCGGAACCAACATGGATCGCCCTGATTTTAAACGAATGCTGAAGGCCATTGAGCGTGGCATCATTAATCTGGTGATTACAAAAGACCTGTCGCGACTGGGCAGAAACTATCTGGAGACAGGACGGATGATTGAGGAATATTTTCCCCGTCATGGAGTTCGTTATATCGCTCTGGGCGATAACATCGACACCATGCGGGACAACAACGAGATTGCGCCCTTCAAGAACATCCTGAATGAGATGTACAGCCGTGACATTTCCAAGAAGGTTCATGCTTCATACTATCTGAAGGCAACGAAAGGCGATTTCACCGGCTGTGTGGCTCCCTTTGGCTACCGGAAGGATCCCGACAACCGGAATCATCTTCTGATTGATGAGGAGACGGCACCGATCGTGCGAAAGATCTTCAACTATGCTGCGGAAGGGCGTGGTCCTGCCTACATTCGGCGAAAGCTGGAGGATGAGCAGATCCCCTGCCCGACCTGGTGGAACAGGCAGCGAGGCATCCGTGACCATTACACCAAATGGGAGCTGGAGGACCCTGAGTGCGGAAGGTTCATCTGGGACTTCTCCGTGATCAAGGAAATGCTGGCAAATCCGGTCTATGTCGGTGCCATCGCTTCCCAGAAGCAGAACTACAAGTTCAAGCTGGGCTGGCTGGGTGACAAAAAGGCCAGTGAGTGGCTGGTGGTCGAGGGACAGCATGAGCCGATCATTGACAGGACCACCTTTGACATTGTCCAGGAAAAGGTGAAGAGCCGCCAGCGACCGAGACAGACCGGAGACTTCAGTCTCTTTGCAGGGCTGATCCGGTGTGGTGAGTGCGGGAAGGCATTGACGATCCGCTACACCAACGCCAAGAATCCCCAGCAGATCTATGCGTGTGTCACCTACAATAAATTCGGGAAGGCACACTGCACCCAGCATCGGGTGGATTATGATGCCCTCTACCAGCAGGTGCTTCACAGCATCCGTGAATGCGCCTCGGCGGTGCTCCTGAAAAAGCAGGATATCGTGGACAGGCTGATGGAGACCAGCACAGCACAGGATACTGCAATGATCGACAGCATGACAAGGCAGCTTGCCAAGGACGAGGAGCGGCTGCCGGTTCTGGAAAAGATGGTTTTGAAGCTCTACGAGGACATGATCAGCGGAAAGCTGACAGAGCAGAGCTTTGACCTGATGATTCAGAAAACCCAGAAGGAACAGGAGGAGCTGAAAAAGCGCATTGAAAATGAAAGGGCACAGTTAGCTGCTTTTCAGAGACAGGAAAGCGATGCCCAGGAATGGGAACGCGTCATTCAAGAATACGCGGATATCCAGGAGCTGGACGCAGAGATGCTCCAGCGTCTGATCCGTGAAATCACAGTGCACGAAACCATTGACGAAGACGGAACCCGGCATGTCACCGCCGAGATTCATTTTAATCTGAAGCCAGCCCCGGCGCAGACCGGCGAAAGCCAGGCGGGCTGACCTCATGAACGTAATTCAACTGAATAACCGAACCAACAGAGACCGGAAAGCAACGGAACCAGAGGTAGGTACTGATAAAGAGCACCGCCGCCTGTCATTTGCTGTACAGTCAATTAGGCATCAAACCCTTGATCCAGGAAGATGGAGGGAGTGCGGGTGCAACTAATTGGCAATCAAACAGCTGATGGCCGGAGGCGGAGTTGCCCTCATCGGCACCACGCTGGTTCCCTTGCTGTCTGGCCTTTTCGGCTGATCACGGTACCATCTGAAAACTGAATATCGAAAGCATACAAGACCGACATTGGAGCAATCCGATGCCGGTCAATCTGTATGTGCAAAAGTATGATGAATCATTCCCCAGGACGGGAGCAGCAACAAAATAAATGAGTCGGTCCTGCGGCTCTTTGGAAAGGAGGCAGCCTTGGAAAAACTACTGCAGCAGCT
>CAVELT010000147.1:0-4864 GCA_963616545.1 Dysosmobacter segnis
CTCGCCCCGTCCGAAGGCCTGGGCGGTGACAACATTCACCCCGCCGCCGATGCCGATGAGAAAGCTGGTGAAGAGGGTCACCAATGTCGTCGTGGAGCCCACGGCCCCCAGGGCAACGGAGCCCGCAAAGCGGCCCACCACGGCGATATCCGACATATTAAAAAGAATCTGCAGCAGATTCGACAGAATCAGCGGAAAGCTGAACAAAAAAATACCTGACCAAAGTGAGCCCTTCGTCAGATCCTTCACTGCGTTTTTCATAAGCTGCTCCTCCCTGAAAACAGCATGGTTTCATCGATGTTCCAACCTTCATCTATAGCACATATTGCCAAAATCTGCTATAATTTTCGAGTTAAATACATAATTTCACTCAAGGGGGAGTATATGAGCAATCGAGAAAGCTTTAAATCACGCATTGGCTTCATACTGGTCAGTGCCGGCTGTGCCATCGGCATCGGCAATGTCTGGAAGTTTCCGTATCTGGCCGGACAGAACGGCGGCGGCATCTTCGTTCTTTTCTATCTTCTTTTCCTGATCATCATGGGTGTTCCTGTGCTGACCATGGAGCTGGCTGTCGGCCGCGCCTCGCGCCAGAGTGCCGTCAGAGCCTATGAAGCCCTGGAGCCCAGGGGCAGCAAGTGGCACATTCACGGCTGGTTCGCCATCGCCGGCGCCTATCTTCTGATGATGTACTACACCACCGTATCCGGCTGGATGCTTTCCTACTTCTTCAAATTTGCCCTCGGCACCTTTGAGGGCCTCTCATCAGAGGCTGCGGATAATGTCTTCAGCGCCATGCTGGGCCATCCGGAAGAAATGGCACTCTGCATGGTGGTCACCGTACTGGCCGGCTTTATGATCTGCTCCTTCGGTCTCCAGAAGGGCCTGGAGAAGGTCACGACGGTCATGATGACCCTGCTGCTGGCGCTGATCGTGGTTCTGGCGGTGCACAGCCTTCTGCTGCCGGGCGCGGCTGAAGGCGTGGAGTTCTACCTTCTTCCTTCTCTCAGCCGGGTCAGCGATGTGGGCCTCAAGAACGTGGTCATGGCTGCCATGAACCAGTCCTTCTTTACCTTGAGTCTGGGTGTGGCCTGCATGGAGATCTTCGGCTCCTACATGTCCAAGCAGTTCACTCTGACGGGAGAATCCATCCGCATCTGTATCCTCGATACCTTTGTGGCCATCATGTCCGGTCTCATCATCTTCCCGGCCTGCTTCTCCTTCGGGGTACAGCCGGATGCCGGGCCCTCCCTCATTTTCCTGACCCTGCCGAAGGTATTCATGAACATGGCCGGCGGACGCATCTGGGGCACCCTCTTCTTCCTGTTTATGACCTTCGCCTCCTTCTCCACTGTCATCACGGTATTTGAGAACCTGCTGGCCAGCACCATCGACAACTTCCACTGCATGCGGAAGCACGCCGTTGTCGGCAACTGCCTCTTCATCCTGATCATGAGCATGCCCTGTGTTCTGGGCTACAACCTCTGGTCCGACCTGCACATCATCGGCGCCCGGGATGTCCTGGATTCCGAGGACTTCATCGTCAGCAATCTCCTGCTGCCCATCGGATCTCTGATCTACCTCCTCTTCTGCGTGAGCAAGTGGGGCTGGGGCTTCGACAAGTATCTGGCGGAATGCAACGAGGGCCGGGGCCTCAAGCTGCCCCGCATCCTGAAGCCGTACCTCCAGTATGTGCTGCCGATTCTGATCCTGATCATTCTGATTCAGGGGCTTCTGTAAAAGCCATTAGGAAAAATACGATCCCCCTCCGGGCCGATCCCGGAGGGGATTTTTTATGGCACAACCGTTACGTGTCCAAGGAAAAAAACTTGCAATTTCGAAAAAAATCCGTACAATAACGGATGGTAAAAAATTCACACAACAGCTTTGGTAATAATTGGAAACGACACAGGTATCATCCTGATAACGAACAACACAGCAATCTGTTATTCGCAAAAAGGAGATTTTCATTATGCCGAAGACACTGTTTCAAAACGTTATTTTCACCATCCTGATGGCAGGCCTCATGGTCTATTGCATGGTCTGCTACAACATTTCCCTGAACATCGGCGGCATGAGCAATGCCGTTTTCGTTATGGCCCTTTCCGAGATGAAGATCATGTGGCCCCTGGCCTTCATTCTGGAGTTCTGCATTGTGGACAAGCTGGCGCATATGCTGGCCTTCCGTCTTGTGACACCCCAGGATCGTCCTTTCTTCATCACCATGGCCATTTCCTGCATGATCATCGCCATTATGTGCCCCATCATGAGCTTTGCAGCCACTATCCTCTTTAAGGGCGGCTTCAACAGCAACTGCATTGCCACCTGGCTCCAGACCTGCTTTTTCAATTTTCCGGCGGCCTGCTTCCTGCAGATCTTCTATGTAGGCCCCTTCATCCGTCTGATCTTCCGCACTCTCTTCCCGGATAAGGCAGCGGCAAGACAGACCGAGACATCCGCCGCATAAAAATTCCTGCATCCGCAAGCGAAAAAAACGGAAATTGTCAAAAAAGCCCCGCAGCACGTCTGCGGGGCTTTTTCGCTTTTCACTTATCCGAGATATTTTTGCAGCGCATTCCGGAGCTTATGCCGGCTGATGGGCTTCGCCAGATGCGCATCCATACCGGCGGCCAGGCAGGCCTCCCGGTCCTCTGTAAAGGCATTGGCGGTCATGGCAATGATCGGTATGCTTTGAGCATCCGCTCTCTCCAGGGCCCGGATTCTCCGGGTGGCCTCCAGCCCGTCCATAACGGGCATCATGACATCCATAAATATGCAGCTGAACTGTCCCGGTGCAGAGGCCGCAAACATGTCAAGCGCCTCCTTTCCGTTCTTTGCCTCTACGATCTCCAGTCCCTCATCGCCCAGGAGAATCTCTGCAATCTCCATATTGAGATCATTGTCCTCCGCCAGCAGTGCCTGTCTTCCCTGCAGCTGCAGCGGTGCCGACGGCGCCGAAGCAACCGTTGTCTCCGCATGTTGATCAATCCGGAAGGAGAGACGCACCGTGAAGCGTGTGCCGACATTTTCTTCACTTTCCAGCTGAATGCTGCCGCCCATCATGGTCACCAGCTCCTTCACAATGGAAAGCCCCAGACCGGAGCCGGAAAAGCCGGTGGTGGTTTCCTTGTTTTCCCGGGTAAAGGGATCAAAGGCATGGCGCTGAAAATCAGGGCTCATACCCAGTCCGTCATCCTCGCAGACAAATTCGAAGCAGGCAGTATCCGGATCCGCGGAAAGCTCATTGCAGTACAGCCGCACGCTGCCGCCCGGCCGGTTGTATTTGATGGCATTGGAGGCCAGATTCATAAGCACGCGGTTCAGATAATCCCCGCTGCCGATCAGCTCCGGATGCACGATATGAGAAGCCGCCTTCCCGCCCCGGAGCATAATGCTGTGCTGGCTGGCGCTGCTTTCTACCGCTGCAAAGATTTTCGTGATCAGCGCCTCCATATTGAAGGGCTTTTCCTCCAGCTTCATATCCCCGGATTCCAGCTTGCTGATGTCCAGCACATTGTTCACGAGATCCAGAAGATAATCCGCCGAATGCAGGATTTTCCGCTTGCTCTCCTCCAGCTTCACCGGATCGTTCTTGTAGCGCTCCGAAATCTTCAGCATACCGATGATGCCGTTCAGCGGTGTCCGGATGTCATGGCTCATTCTCCGCAGAAAATCCGTCTTGGAGAGATTGGCCCTTCTGGCTTCGAGGGCGCTCTTCCGCAGCTGCTCCTGCATCTCCAGCTCCCGCCTCTTCTCTGCCGTACAGTTTTCGGAAACATAGAGTGCCTTCACCGCTCTGCCCTCGGCATCTCGGTTTTTCACAATGAACCGAGACTGATACCATGCGCCGTTCGGATTCTGATGCTCTGCAGAGACCGTGTTTCTTTCCTGCAGGCGGTCTGCCAGGGTATCCAGGTCCAGAAATTCCCGCATCCTCTCCTGCATATCCTTTGCCACCAGCTTCTGAATGATCCGCTCCAGCACATCATCCAGGCAGCCGGTCTTTCCGACATGCCCCTTCGCCGGCGACAGTGCCTTCACGATCTCATAGCAATGCGTCGGAATGTCGATGAGAAACACAGTTGTATACAATGTACCCAGCGTGTCCGTGATTTCGACGTGCTTTTGCCCGGACAGGTAGGCGGCCTTCAGCAGCGCCTGCTGATGCTGCTGCTCCCGCACCAGAGCATCCACATCATAATGATAGCCCCGCAGAACGAAGCCGCCGGGCACCGCCAGAGCCGTACCGCCGCAGCGCACATAACGTTCTCCCAGCTGCGGGTGATTCCACAGATAGGTATTCTCATCCCGCAGCCCCTTCTTCATATTCTCCACAGACTGCAGAACGGACGGCACCGCCTCCGGTACAATGCGGGAGAACCAGGCATCGTAAATCTCCTCCGGCGACAGATCATCCCCCGCAATGCCGAGAAGAGACAGCATCTTGTCATCTGCCCGCATCCGCGGTGCTTCGCCCTCGATCAGCTCGATATGCCAGGTGCCGAGCCCTGCCGTGGCAAGGATATCCCGCATCTCCTCCAGGTCGCCCTCTCTGTAGCCCTCCTGTGTCGTCTGCAAAGTCTGCTCACTCATCATTTGCCCGCCCTTTTCCTGTTTCCGCAAGATACTGTTTAGCACAACATCGCTAAACAATTCCATTCTATCCCAACTTCTGCAGGTAAGGCAAGGAAAAGCATGCATTGCGGCATAAAAAAGGCGCCCTGCTCGACGCAGGACGCTCCTTTTCGAAAATATTTTCTTACTTGGTTTTTTCTGCCGGTGCGGCCTGGGGCCGCTCGTTGCTGCGCCGCCAGATATGCAGGGTATCCCGCAGCCGGAAGCCGTGCAGCCGATCCAGCTCCGA
>CAVELT010000148.1:0-2329 GCA_963616545.1 Dysosmobacter segnis
AAAGTACTTGCGCTTTCCCGGCAGCGGGTGTATGATGACGCAGGCAAAGAGATAAACAGAACTTGATACCATAAAAAGGAGCGTATACATTATGAGTAATCTGGCACCGAAGAACAATACACAGGGTGAGAAGGTCGTACTGGCATATTCCGGCGGACTGGACACCACCGCTATCATTCCCTGGCTGAAGGAGCATTTCGGCTATGAGGTCATCTGCTGCTGCGTGGACGTAGGACAGGGCAACGAGCTGGACGGTCTGGCAGAGCGGGCACAGCTTTCCGGCGCCAGCAAGCTCTACATCGAGGACGTAACCGACGATTTCTGTGACAACTACCTGCTGCCCTGCATTCAGGCCAATGCCACCTATGAGAACAAGTATCTGCTGGGTACCTCTATGGCACGTCCGGCCATTGCCAAGCGCCTCGTAGACATTGCCCGCAAGGAGGGTGCGAAGGCCATCTGCCACGGCGCTACCGGAAAGGGCAACGATCAGATCCGTTTCGAGCTGTCCATCAAGGCTCTGGCACCGGATCTGGACATCATCGCTCCCTGGCGTATGACCGATGTATGGACCATGCAGTCCCGTGATGACGAGATCAACTACTGCAAGTCCAAGGGCATCAACCTGGCCTTCGGCTCTCACGACAACTCCTACAGCCGTGACCGGAACATCATGCACATTTCCCATGAGGGTCTGGAGCTGGAGGATCCCTCTCTGGAGCCGAACTATGATCACATGCTGATGCTCTCCGTGACACCGGAGAAGGCACCGGACAAGGAAACTGAGATCACAATTGACTGGGAAGAGGGCGTTCCCGTGGCACTGAACGGCAAGAAGATGAGCGTGAAGGAGATTCTCCTCGAGCTCAACAAGCTGGGCGGCGAGAACGGCATCGGTATCGTGGATATCGTGGAGAACCGTGTGGTCGGCATGAAGAGCCGCGGTGTTTATGAGACCCCCGGCGGAACCATCCTGATGGAGGCGCACAAGCAGCTTGAGGAGCTCTGCCTGGATCGTCAGACCATGGAGTTCAAGGCCATGGCTTCCGTGAAGTTCTCTCAGGTGGTTTACGAGGGCAAGTGGTTCGACCCGCTTCGTGAGGCACTGGAGGCCTTCATGACCAGCACCCAGAAGTACGTGACCGGTACCACCAAGCTTAAGCTCTACAAGGGCAACATCATCAAGGCCGGCACCACTTCCCCGTACTCACTCTACAACGAGTCACTGGCAAGCTTCACCACAGGTGATCTCTATGACCACCACGATGCGTCCGGCTTCATTACCCTCTTCGGTCTGCCCGAGAAGGTTCGTGCGATGAAGATGCAGGAAGTCAAGAAGAACCAGAAAACACAGTAATATTCAGAAAATCCCCTATGGAACCCTCGGGACCCATAGGGGAAAGTTTTTACAGCGGAAAGGAAGGGGTAGGATAATGAAGGCGATTCAGGGCGGCGTGCTGGCCGCAAAGGGATTTATGGCGGCGGCAGCAGAGGCAGGCATCAAGTACAAGGGCAGAACCGACATGGCGATGATCTTCTCACAGAAGGACTGCATCACCGCAGGCACCTTCACCAGCAATGTGGTGAAGGCAGCGCCGGTGCTCTGGGACAAAGAGGTGGTAAGCGGCGGGAAGCCGGTGCATGTGGTGATCGCCAATTCCGGCATTGCCAATGCCTGTACCGGCCAGGAGGGCATGGACATCTGTCAGGCCTCCGCAGAGGCCGTATCGGAGGCCTTCGGGGGCGAGATCCCGGCAGAGGGCGTACTGATCTGCTCCACCGGCGTCATTGGCATGCAAATGCCTTTGGATCGGGTGAAGGACGGCATCCGTCAGCTGGTGACGGCGCTGGAGGAGGGTGAGGCAGCGGCCGACAGAGCCAGCCGCGCCATCATGACCACCGATACGAAGAACAAGCAGTTTGCGGTGAGCTTCACGGTGAAGGGTACAGAGGTGCACCTCGGCGGCATGTGCAAGGGCTCCGGCATGATCCATCCCAATATGTGCACCATGCTTTCCTTCCTGACCACAGACTGCGCCATCACGAAGGAGCTGCTGCAGAAGGCCCTTTCCGAGGACATCAAGGACACCTACAACATGGTTTCCGTGGACGGCGATACCTCTACCAATGATACCTGCCTTCTGCTGGCCAACGGCGCCGCCGGAAATCCGGTGATCGACACAGAGGACGAGGACTATCAGGCCTTCTGTCAGGCACTGCATGCCGTAAATGAGGTCCTG
This sequence comes from Dysosmobacter segnis, assembly GCA_963616545.1. Taxonomy (GTDB): domain Bacteria; phylum Bacillota; class Clostridia; order Lachnospirales; family Lachnospiraceae; genus Oribacterium. The sequence continues at coordinate 2,241 of CAVELT010000148.1, forward strand.
GCAAAGAAGATGGCAGAGGACGGCGAGGGTGCCACCCATCTCTTTGAGGTGAAGGTACAGGGCGCCGACAACAAGGCAGAGGCCGTGCT
>CAVELT010000148.1:2591-4812 GCA_963616545.1 Dysosmobacter segnis
GCGAAGGCCACTGCCTGGGGCTGTGACCTCACCCACGAGTACGTCAACATTAACGCAGATTACAGAAGCTAAGGGAGTAGATTGAGAAGAGATGGATAACGCAATTTCACAGAAGATCATGGACAAGGCCGCCGTTCTGGTGGAGGCTCTGCCCTATATTCAGAAGTTCCAGGGCAAGGTGATGGTGGTGAAGTACGGCGGCTCTGCCATGGTGGACGAGGCGCTGAAAAAGCAGGTCATGCAGGATGTGGCGCTGCTGAAGCTCGTCGGCTTCAAGCCCATCATCGTGCACGGCGGCGGCAAGGAAATCTCCCGCTGGATCGGCAAGATCGGCAAGGAGCCGAAATTCGTCAACGGCCTTCGGGTGACCGATGACGAGACCATGGAGGTCGCGGAGATGGTGCTGAACAAGGTGAACAAGAGCCTCGTGCAGCTGGTCACCGGCCTGGGCGTGAAGTCCGTGGGCATCTCCGGCAAGGACGGCATGATGCTGAAGTGCGTGAAGAAGTACTCCAACGGTGAGGACATCGGCCATGTGGGCTCCATCATTTCCGTGAACACGGAGATCATCGAGGACCTTCTGAAGGACGACTTCATCCCCATCATCTGCCCCATCGGCTTCGACAGCAACGGCGACAGCTACAACATCAATGCGGATGATGCGGCCTGCTCCATCGCCAGCGCGATGCATGCCGAGAAGCTGGCCTTCCTCACCGATGTGGAGGGTCTCTACCGCGATTTCGAAGACAAGAGCTCGCTGATCACCAGCCTGACGCTGGAGGAGGCAGAGGCGCTGATCCACTCCGGCACCCTGGGCGGCGGAATGCTGCCGAAGCTCGGCAACTGCGTGGATGCCATGAAGATGGGCGTGAACCGCGTGCATATCCTGGACGGCAGAATCGCGCACTGTCTGCTGCTGGAGATCTTTACCAACAAGGGTATCGGAACCGCCATTAAGAAGGAAATCGACCCCGTGCTGAACTGAGAGAGGTGGATAAAAGAGATGAAATTTATGGATGAAACAATCGTGAAGGGCTCTGTGGTGACGGATCGGATCATCAAAGAAGGCGAAGAGGTACTGTACAAGACCTACAACCGCTTCCCGGTGGTATTCGATCATGCGGAGGACGTATACCTCTATGATGCTGCCGGCAAAAAGTATCTGGATTTCGGCGCCGGCATTTCCGTGATGGGTCTCGGCTATTCCAATCCCCATGTGCAGGAGGCCATGATTGCACAGATTCAGAAGGGCCTGCTGCATACCTCCAACCTCTTCTACAACGAGCCGGCGGTGGAGGCAGGAGAGAAGCTGCTGGCAGCGGCGCAGATGGACAAGGTCTTCTTCACCAACTCCGGCACCGAGGCCATTGAGGGTGCCCTGAAGATCGCGAGACGCTATCAGTACAACAAAAAGGCAGACAAGACGGAGATCATCGCCATGGAGGGCTCCTTCCACGGCCGCTCCATGGGCGCCCTTTCTGTCACCGGAAAGGACCATTACCGCGCGCCCTTTGCGCCCCTGATCCCCGGCGTGAAGTTCGCGAAGTACAACGACCTGGATTCTGTCAAGGCTCTCGTGAATGAGCACACCGGCGCTGTCATCCTGGAGACCATTCAGGGCGAGGGCGGCATCTATCCCGCCACAGAGGAATTTTTGAAGGGCATACGGGCCCTTTGTGACGAGCACGACATGCTGATGATTCTGGACGAGATCCAGTGCGGCATGGGCCGCTCCGGCGAGATGTTCGCCTGGCAGGCCTACGGCGTGAAGCCGGATGTCATGACCATTGCGAAGGCCATCGGCAACGGTCTGCCCATCGGTGCCTTTCTCGCCTGCGGTGACGCCGCATCTGCCATGGTGCCCGGTGACCACGGCTCCACCTTCGGCGGCAATCCCTTCGTCTGCGCTGCCGCGTCTGCGATCCTCGATGTCTTCAAGGAGGCCGACATTCCCGGCAAGGCAAAGGAAAACGGCAGACTCCTCTGGGAGGCACTGGACGCGCTTGCAGCCAAATATCCTGCCCTTGTGAAGGAGCACCGGGGCCGCGGCCTGATCCAGGGCCTGGAATTTACGGACAATGCTGCCGCCGGCGACATCGTGAAGAAGGCGCTCCTCGAGCAGCAGCTCGTGCTCATCGCTGCCGAGCACAACACCATCCGCTTCGTGCCGCCCCTCGTCATCGAGAAGAAGCACATCGAGGAAATGCAGGAGAAGCTGGAG
>CAVELT010000149.1:0-3164 GCA_963616545.1 Dysosmobacter segnis
AATCAGTAACGTGTCACAAACTTTCCCGTCTCGCAAGACGGTCCTGACCATCGAGATCGATGCCTCACCGGCTGACATGGAGCAGCTGGTGGGGAAGGATCTCACCATCGAGATCAAGCAGTACCGGAAGAAGAGATCACTGAGTGCAAATGATTACTACTGGCAACTCTGCTCCAAGATCGCTAAGGCGAGAGGGATCAGCAAGACGGAAGAGCACAACCGGCTCCTGGCAGAGTACGGCACAGAGAACCTTGTAGACGGTGCCCTAGACTGGTCGGTAAAGGCAAAGGACTTCGACTGGACGAAATCCAAAGAAGGCCACTACAGGCCCTCTGGATACTTTGTTCCGGTCGATGGTACAAGCCTTCCGATCTTCTGGGTGATCAGAGGATCGCACACTTACAACAGCAAGGAGATGTCCGATCTCATTAACGGCGCAGTTTATGAGGCCAAGGAACACGGCATTGAGACCATGACACCGGATGAGATCTCACGGATGACAGCAGCATGGAGGGTGAGATGAAGCCATTACTGATAGATAAGAGGAGGCCAGTGCCAAGAATGATACGGTTCATATTCGCGATTGAAGGCAGACCACAAGGCAAAGGCCGACCGAGATTCACCAAGTACGGTCCCGTCTACACAGAGAAGAAGACCAGAGAGTATGAAGAGCATGTGAGGCAGAACTTCCGCAAGGCTGGCGGAGAGATGATCCCCAAAAAGAACTTCATCACAGTGAGGATCGTGGCCAAATACAAGGTACCTTCATCCGACACTAAGGAAACGGCGGCGATGAAGAGAGATGGAATCCTCCCTGTAGAGCTGAAGCCAGACGCAGACAACATTGCGAAGGTCATCCTGGATGCGTTAAACGGCGAAGCCTGGGAGGACGATTCACAGGTGTCATCGCTCTCTGTGGTAAAGGAGTATTCGACTGATGGGAACTGTGTGATTGTCGACATCCTTGCGTTCCACAAAGGAGAAGGAGGGCTGTGGGTATGAGAACAGAAAGTCAGGCACAGAAGATCCTGCGCTGGATGCAGGAGAAAGGACCTATCACTCCCAAGGATGCAGAAGCGGCATTTGGCTGCATGAGACTGGCGGCCAGAATCAACGATCTGCGGAGGAAGGGATACGGCATCGTATCGGACACAGTCAAGTACAAAGACGAGAACGGCCGCACAGTGCAGTACGCGGCATACAGACTGGGAGAATAGAATGGCTGACAAGAAATCATTCGTTATGTATACCTCATGGGCCACCATGATCGCCGGGATGCCAGAGGAGCAGGCAGGACAGCTCATCAAGGCTATCTGCTCCAAGCAGGTCGGCAAAGAGTACGAGATCTCTGATCAGATGGTACAGGCCGTCTTCGACATGGTACTGGAGAAGATGGACGAAGACACCGAGATCTATGCAGAGTCATGCAAGAAGCGCTCCGAGAATGCAAAAAAGCAATGGGGTAAGAAATCTGCAATGCAAGCTGATGCAAATGCATCTGAGAAAAATGCAAGTGCTATGCAAAAGGATGCAAGTGCATCGAAAAAAGTGCAAATGCATGGTGATACTGATACTGAGTCTGATACTGATACTGATAAAGATAATAATCCCCCTACCCCCTTTACGATTCCTGGCATCGTCTACGGTGCGGCTCCGACAGACCTGGAACAGATCGGTATTCCGCTGACGGTAGCGGTGAAGCTCTCGGACTGGATCAGCAACAAGACGGCGAGAAAGCGTCCCATCACGGAGACGGATCTCAAGAGCATCGTCAGCAAGGCCAAGGACAACATCTCCAAGCATGGCGAGGATGCGGTAGCAAAGGTGATCGAGGACAGCTACCAGTATGAGGCCATCATCTGGGAGAAGCTGGACCGGAAAGCGAGGGACAAACCCAAGAGGGCATGGGAAGTAACGCAAAAGCAGGACTACAGGATGGACGATCTGGAAGCAAGGCTTCTGGCAAACTAGGGAGGACAAGGAATGATAGGCAAGCAGCTAGTTGACAGGATCTTACGAGATCCGAAGAACGTGAACAAGACGGTCTACATCCGGTACGGCAGAAGCGATCTGCTGAAGATTGGCAAGGTTGTAGTCCTCTCCGACCACATGATCCTTGTGGCGGAGGACCGAGAGGAGGGCGATCGATGACTGTCGGCGAGATGATCGACACGCTCAAGGGGTATACGCTGGATGCAACGATGACCTTTACATCCTGGGTTCCAGTGACGCTGAGACTGCCAGATCCGTTCGCGGATGTAATCGTGACAAGGGCCGACGGAAGCGTGGGTGTGGGCCGCAGATTGGCACTGATGGATGGCACACCAATCAATGGCAGCGATGCTAACGGATTCATGGACAGAGATAACAACAAAGTGATCGCATGGCAGTATTTTCCGGCACCATATGACGGTGTGGAGTGCAGTGAGGAGCTAAAGGTATGACGGCAGGAGAGCTGATAAAAAGGCTGCGTATGGTACCGGAGGAGGCTGTGATCCAGGTTGAGATCCTGGGCGATGTCAGCAGAGCGGATCTCTGCGGCTGGGGCATTGGGCTCTCCAACAGCTGTGTTCTGGTCATTGACAGAGGCGCAGAGCTCAAAAGGCTGGCAAAACGCAGCGAAGAAGAGGCGAGATACCAGAGAATTGCGGAGGCAATGATATGACAGCAGTGATTAAAAGGGCACTTCCGGTGCCGCCACTTCCGGCTACGAAGAGCTATCACCAGAAGCCAAAGATGCCGGCAGGACTCGACAGTCCTGCTCTGAAGTGGAGAGAGCATCCGAAGACTCCCACACGGAAGCCGAAGAGGCCGACAAGGCAGAAGGGAAAGCTCTGGACGGAAGAGGAGCGACAGGACGCACTGCAGAGGCATGCGGCAGGTGAGACCTGGCAGGAGATCGCAGACCACTACGGCACGACAGCGGCGGCAATCAGAGAGGCGGCTCATGTACGGCGGAAGACTATGCAGAGCCCACAGTCCTGCACCAGGATGCGCAGATGGACCAACGCAGAGCGTGAGGAGATTATCAAGCGGCATGAGGCCGGCGAGATGTGGAAGGACATTGCTGCGGACTACAACATCGGCCTTGAAGGGATCAGAAGCGCAGCATACTACAGGAGGCGGAGAGATGGAGTCAGCATTGCCGACAATCCAGAAGAAGA
>CAVELT010000149.1:3298-4732 GCA_963616545.1 Dysosmobacter segnis
GAGAAGAATGAAGTACGCACTTGAAGAGAGAGCATATGACATCAGCAGAGCACATCCGGATGATGCGGGGATCGACCTGCGGACACCGATGGATTTTCTACTGAAGGCAGGAGAACAGCAGGTAGTGGATCTGGGAGTAAGCGTCCAGATCCCCCTGGGATACTTCGGAAAGATGGAGTCGAAGTCAGGACTCATGGTAAACCACGGGATCATCTGCATGGGCGGAGTCATCGACAGCGGCTTCCGGGGGACCATCAAGATCCGCATGTGGAACACCTCGAACGAGGACTACGAGTTTCACAGAGGCGACAAGCTGGTGCAGATGGTACTGGTTCCGGTCCTCCTGGCCGACCTGGTCGCAACAAATATGCTGGACGATTCCTACTTTGGCCGGAATACATCCGGATGGGGGAGCACAGGACGATGAGTCAGAGCATCATCACCAACAACATCAAGGGGCAGTGTTTCCTCTGCTACAGGCAGGGACCCACACAGATGCACCACATGATCCACGGCACTGCCAACCGAAAGAACGCGGATCACTACGGGCTCACTGTGTGGCTCTGCCCGGAGTGCCACAGAGAGCTGCATGACCACGGTACGCATGACAGAGAGCTCCAGAGGAAAGCCCAGGAGGAATTCGAGAAACACTGGGGGCACAAGGAGTGGATGAAGGTTTTTCAAAAGAACTATGTGTGAGCTTAAACGGCAGACAATCGAAGAGTATGTCATAGACATGATAAGGAGGAGCAATGAACAAGGTAACACTCATAGGCAGACTGACAAAGGACCCGGATGTGCGGTACACACAGAGCCAGCAGTCGATGGTGGTAGCGCGGTACACACTGGCTGTTGACCGGCGGCAGAAGGCTGCAGACGGAACCAGGCAGGCAGACTTCATCAGCTGTGTGGCCTTCGGAAAGGCAGGAGAGTTTGTTGAGAAGTACCTGCACAAGGGAACCAAGATCTGCATCAGCGGACGCATCCAGACAGGGAGCTACACCAAGCAGGACGGCACCAAGGTCTACACAACGGATGTCATCGCGGAGGAGCATGAGTTCTGCGAGAAGGCCGCTGCGCAAAACGGGTCAGCACAGCCGCAAACCGCCGAGAATACGCAGCAGGCTATCGATGGGTTCATGAGCATCCCTGACGGCTTCGACGAACAGCTCCCGTTCAACTAGGAGGAGCAATGATCATCAGCAAGGACAGCGCAGCGAAGTACCTGCAGAACATCGGCTATGAGGCGGAAGTAGTAGACGGGTCCGTAGTGGTCTACATCAGCGAGGACAAGGTCGCGGATCTGCAGGCAGGGAAGATCTTGAAGAAGGTGCAGAAGGCACTGGCTGGTATCGGATATACCGCCAGTGTCGGAGTAAAGGTGAAGTATGAGCAAGAAAGATAACGTAAATCATCCGGATCACTACAGGACCG
>CAVELT010000150.1:0-1601 GCA_963616545.1 Dysosmobacter segnis
TTGACTGCCCAGAATACGACCGGCGTATCAGGCATTCTGGAGGTAACTCCCGATTTTCTCGCAGAGCAGCTGGATCGGATTTTCGAGGACATACGTCCGGATGCGGTCAAAACCGGCATGGTTTCCTCTGCGGCGCTGATTGAAACCATTGCGGAAAAGCTGAGATCCTATCACGCGGAAAACATCGTGGTGGATCCCGTCATGGTGGCCACCAGCGGCGCACGCTTAATCAATGAGGCGGCCATCGAAACTCTGAAAACCCAATTATTGCCTCTTGCAGCCCTGATCACACCGAATATCCCGGAAGCCGCCGTGCTCTCCGGCATGTCCATTCAGTCTGCGCAGGATATGGAAAAGGCCGCCGCCGTGATCGCGGATACCCTCGGCTGTGCTGTCCTCTTAAAGGGCGGCCACAGCCTGAACGATGCCAATGACCTCCTGTACCAGCCGGGAAAAGCTCCCGTATGGTTCCGGGGAAAGCGCATCGACAATCCGAACACCCACGGCACCGGCTGTACCCTTTCTTCCGCCATTGCATCGAATCTGGCCAAGGGCCGGGATATGGAGACCTCCGTTCGTCTTGCCAAGAACTATATCTCCGGTGCCCTGTCCGCCATGCTGGATCTCGGCAAGGGCAGCGGTCCCATGAACCACGCCTTCGCCATCAAGGGAGAATATCCGGACTGATCGCTGCTGCAGAGGCAGAAAGCGAGAATCGATCATGAAACAAGATTATGTAAAAAAGCTGACCTTAACCGCTGTTCTGTCTGCTGTCGCCATCGTAGGCAGCATGTTTTCCTTCCCCATCTTCGGCGCCAAGTGTGCGCCGATCCAGCACTTTGTGAACGTGCTCTGCGCCGTCACCGTCGGTCCCTGGTGGGGTCTCGCCCAGGCCTTCAGCAGCGCCCTGATCCGGAATCTCCTGGGGCTCGGCAGTCCCCTGGCCTTCCCCGGCAGCATGTGCGGCGCCCTGCTCTCCGGCCTTCTCTATCGCTATGGAAAAAAGCTTCCCCTCGCCTATGTCGGTGAAGTTTTCGGCACCGGCATTATCGGCGGCATGCTGGCCTTCCCGGTGGCCGTTCTGGTGATGGGCAACAGCTCTGCTGCCCTCTTCACCTTCGTGGTGCCCTTCCTTATCAGCACCTGCGGCGGCACGGTTCTGGCAGCCGTCATTACCCTGCCCATGCGCCAATTGTCGGCACTGCCTTCATTATCCTGACCGACTGTCCGCACGAAAATACAGTCGGCGATATAAAACTTCTTTACAGCCCCTTTAAAAAGGTTTACTATGCACGGGTAACATACAGATAGGCCGGCGATTGCCGACACTAGATGCAGAGTAGAAATTCAAGCGTTGAGTGCCCTGAGGACGGGGAGTTGCCCCAGGGACAAAGCGGATCTTTGTCATCCCACGGTTTGGATTTCGCATCCCGCTGCATAGATGGCGCAAAAACCTTCTTTGTAGTCAGGGACTGTAAAGGAGGCTTTTTTATGTTTAAGACGCAAAAAACAACCCGTTCTCTCGTGCTCCTTTCCGTTCTTGCCGCACTGCAGATCATCCTTGCGAGATTCTGCTCCTTCAATGCCTGGAACGTTCGGAT
>CAVELT010000150.1:1833-4706 GCA_963616545.1 Dysosmobacter segnis
ATGAGTCTCTGCATGAATACCCTCTGGATCTCCGTTCTCTACGGCTCCTCCTTCACGGGGCTGCTGTCCACCCGCGTGCTGCAGGTGATCGTCATTGCCCCCATTCAGATCATGATCCTCACGGCACTGTCCGGCGTTCTGAAAAGAGCCGATCTTCAGAAGGTACTTGCCTGATGACCTGGGACGAGACCTTTTCGCAGCTTTCCGCAGACTGGAAAACCAGCAGTCCGGATCCTGCCCGCATGCAGGCGCTTCTTGCGCGGCTCGGGCATCCCGAAAAATCCCTGCACTTTGTGCATATCGCCGGCACCAACGGCAAGGGCTCTGCCTCTGCCATGATCAGCCGCATCCTGACGGAGGCCGGCTATCGCACCGGACTCTATATTTCGCCGCATCTTCTCCGGATCAACGAGCGTTGGTCCGTTGACGGGCAGGAAATCAGTGATGCAGAGCTGTCCGCGCAGCTCGTTCTTCTGCGGCCTCACATTCTGTCCATGGCAGACAAGCCCACCAAATTCGAAATCCTGACGGCCCTGGCCTTTCAGTATTTCAAGGCGCAGCACTGCGACATCGTGGTGCTGGAGGTGGGTCTCGGCGGCCGTCTGGACGCCACCAATGCCATTCCCGTGCCGGACTGCGCGCTGATCATGAGCATCGGTCTTGAGCACACGGAGATCTTGGGAGACACCCTCGAAAAGATCGCCCGGGAGAAGGGCGGCATCATCAAAGAGGGCGGCACTGTTGTGCTCTATCCCCAGGAGCCGGGGCCTGAGGCCGTATTCCGCGCCCTTGCAGAAGAAAAACATGCTGCGCTCCGGCCGGTAGATTCCGCCGCGTTGACAGAACTGCCCTTTTCGTGGGAGCCGCCGACATTTTCTCAGGATAATGTCTTCGGCACTTCCTCCGGGTCCGCGCCTGCTGTCCCGGCTGCCGCTGCGGATACCGGTGACAGCGCTGCTCTGCTGCAGCATTTTTCCTATAAAAGCAGGAAGAATCTGGCTCTGGCTCTCCTCGGCAGCTACCAGTGCCGCAATGCCTGTGCGGTGCTGGAGGTCATGGATGTGCTCAAGGAAAAGGGCTATGCCATCTCTGAGGAAGCCATCCGCCGTGGACTGCAGACTGTTTCATGGCCCGGCCGCTTCGAGGTGGTCAGCCGTCATCCCCTCTGCATCCTGGACGGTGCTCACAATCCGAACGGCGTTGCTGCGCTGACGGATACCCTGCGCCGGACGCTTCCCGGCTTCTCCTTCACCTTCGTGGTGGGTGTCATGGCGGACAAGGACTACCACCGGATGCTGCAGATGGCGGCACCTCTGGCAGATTGCTTCATCGCAGAGCTCCCGGATTCCGGCAGTGACCGGGGATTGCAGACAGAAGCGCTCGCCGCAGAAATCCGGAAATACTTTTCCGGACCGGTGGAGACCGCGCCAACCGTCACCGCAGGACTCGCCCGGGCCTGCGCACTCACTGCGCCGGAGAAAGCATCGGACGGAACACAAAACGGCGCCGATCGCCGGGCCATCGTCTGCTTCGGCTCCCTGTACCAGGCCGCGGAGGTTCGGGCGTTTTTTGCCTAATGCCCAGTGCGATGTACATTATGCGTAACTGCAAAGGAGCATGGAAACAGCATGAGAACACAGGAAGAACAGCTGGTGGATGCCAGCCTTGATATGGGAAAGGCCCTGCTTCTGGCAGGCGGCGAGGTGACGCGGGTAGAGGACACCATCACCCGCATTCTCCGCGCCTACGGAATGCACAATGTGGGCGTGTTTACCATTACCTCCCTGATTGAGGTTAGCGCACGTACATCGGAAGGAAATGAAATCGTCAAGGCGCGGCGAATCGTCGGCGGCTTTGCGACCAACCTTGACCGGGTGGAGCAGCTGAATGCCCTGTCCCGTGAAATCTGCACCAGCTGTCCTCCGCCGCAGGAAATCACAGAGAGGATCGAAACAATCAAGCACCCGAAGGCCGAAGCCGCGTGGATAAGCTATGTCGGAGCAATGCTGGCAGCCGGAAGCTTTGCCGTATTCTTCGGCGGTACACCGGCGGACGTTCCGGCCACCGTCATTCTGGCCTGCTTCATCAACTGGATGGACAGAAAAGGCATTTACAAGAAGGAAAATCAGCTTCTGTTCTATCTCCTCTGCTCCATTCTGACAGGTTTTCTGGGCTGTTTGCTTGTCCGCCTCGGCGTAGGCGTCCATCTGGACAAGATTCTGATCGGCTGCATCATGCTGACGATCCCCGGTATTCCCATCACCTACGCAATGCGGGACATGCTGCTGGGTGAAAGCATTACGGGACTCTTCCGCTTCATTGACTCGCTTCTGATTGCCGCGAGCATTGCCGGCGGTTTTCTGCTGGCGACCATCATCGCTGAGGAGGTGCTGTAATGGAACAGATCATTGCCGGGGCGCTGGGCGGATTGGGCTTTTCCATCGTGTTCGGTGTGCGAAGAAAATATATGCTTTTCATCGCCCTCAATGCCGGATTGTCATGGGCTGTCTATCTGGCCGTCAACGCGGCGGCCGGAGATTTTGCTGCGAATATACTGTCCGCTATGTTCTGCAGTTTGATGGCTGCCATGCTGGCGCCCCGCCTAAAGGTACCGACCGTAGTACTCCAGATGCCTGCCACCGTACCAATGATCCCCGGCGGCAGTCTCTACTACACGATGTACTACATTTTTTCCAACGACATGGGAAATGCGCAGCGCTGCTTTTTGTCTACCGCTCGTGCAATTTTCGGCATGGCAATCGGCTTTGCTGTTGTAAATGTCCTGCTGAAATGGTACACGAACCGCAGGGTACCGTCTTCCACGTAGCTCATGGACCAGCCGCAGTCGGCGCATTTCATAAGCCCTGAAAAGA
>CAVELT010000151.1:0-4694 GCA_963616545.1 Dysosmobacter segnis
TCTGTGTCAGATCGTTGGTACCGAAGCAGAAGAAATCAGCTTCCTTAGCGATCTCGTCAGCTGTCAGAGCGGCTCTCGGGATCTCGATCATGGTACCTACTTCATACTTCATATCTACACCGGCTGCGGCGATCTCTGCATCAGCGGTCTCCACAACGGTCTTCTTTACATACTTCAGCTCCTTCAGCTCGCCAACCAGCGGAATCATGATCTCCGGAACCACCTTGAACTCCGGATGCTTCTTGTTCACGTTGATAGCGGCACGGATAACTGCCTTGGTCTGCATCTCAGCGATCTCCGGATAGGTAACGGTGAGACGGCAGCCTCTGTGACCCATCATCGGGTTGAACTCATGAAGAGAATTGATGATGGCCTTGATATCCTCAACGCTCTTGCCCTTGGCATCAGCCAGCTTCTTGATCTCCTCCTCTGCGGTCGGAACGAACTCGTGAAGAGGCGGATCCAGGAAACGGATGGTCACGGGATCACCCTCCATAGCCTCGAAGAGTGCCTCGAAGTCGCCCTGCTGATACGGCAGGATCTTGTCCAGGGCTTCCTTTCTCTCCTCAACAGTATCGGAGCAGATCATCTCACGGAAGGCTTCAATTCTCTCCGGATCGAAGAACATATGCTCTGTACGGCAGAGACCGATACCCTGTGCGCCGAGCTCACGTGCCTTCTTGGCATCTCTCGGTGTATCAGCGTTGGTTCTAACCTCCAGCTTTCTGTACTTGTCAGCCCAGCCCATGATGCGGCCGAACTCACCGGCGATCTGTGCATCCACTGTAGGGATCACGCCCTCATAGATGTTTCCGGTAGTACCATCGATGGAAATGAAGTCGCCCTCGTGGAAGGTCTTTCCTGCCAGAGTGAACTTCTTGTTCTCCTCATCCATGTTAATGTCGCCGCAGCCGGATACACAGCACTCACCCATACCGCGGGCAACCACTGCTGCGTGGCTGGTCATACCGCCGCGAACGGTCAGGATACCCTCTGCAGACTTCATGCCGGTGATATCCTCCGGAGAGGTCTCCAGACGAACCAGGATCACCTTCTCGCCTCTGTCATGCCACTCTACGGCATCATCAGCGGTGAAGACAACCTTACCGCAGGCAGCACCCGGAGAAGCACCCAGGCCCTTGCCGAGCGGTGTAGCGGCCTTCAGGGCCTTCTGATCGAACTGCGGGTGAAGCAGGGTATCGAGGTTACGAGGATCGATCATGGCAACAGCCTCTTCCTCGGTTCTCATGCCCTCATCCACCAGATCGCAGGCGATCTTCAGAGCAGCCTGTGCGGTTCTCTTGCCGTTTCTGGTCTGCAGCATGTACAGCTTGCCGTGCTCAACGGTAAACTCCATATCCTGCATATCTCTGTAATGAGACTCCAGGGTCTTGCAGACCTTCTGGAAATCCTCAAAGGCCTCCGGGAACTTGTTGGCCATCTCGGAGATCTTCATCGGTGTACGAACACCGGCTACCACGTCCTCGCCCTGTGCATTGGTCAGGAACTCACCGAACAGACCCTTGCTGCCGGTTGCCGGATCTCTTGTGAAGGCAACGCCGGTACCGCAGTCATCACCCATGTTTCCGAAAGCCATGGACTGTACGTTTACAGCAGTACCCCAGGAGTACGGGATATCGTTGTCACGACGGTAAACGTTGGCACGAGGGTTGTCCCAGGAACGGAACACGGCCTTGATGGCGCCGTACAGCTGCTCCTTCGGATCATCCGGGAAATCGTTGCCGATCTTTGCCTTGTACTCAGCCTTGAACTGCTCAGCCAGCTCGTGAAGATCCTCAGCGGTCAGCTCTACGTCCTGCTTAACGCCTCTCTCCTCCTTCATCTTGTCGATGAGCTGCTCGAAATACTTCTTGCCCACCTCCATTACGACATCGGAGTACATCTGGATGAATCTTCTGTAGCAGTCCCATGCCCAACGGGGGTTGCCGGACTTCTCAGCGATAACCTTTACCACGTCCTCGTTGAGACCCAGGTTCAGGATGGTGTCCATCATACCCGGCATGGAAGCCCGGGCACCGGAACGAACGGAAACGAGAAGAGGATTCTCCTTGTCACCGAACTTCTTGCCGGTGATCTCTTCCATCTTAACGATGTGCTCGTTGATCTGACCCATGATCTCGTCATTGATCTCGCGGCCATCCTCATAGTACTGTGTGCAGGCCTCTGTTGTGATTGTGAAGCCCTGCGGTACCGGAAGACCGATATTGGTCATCTCTGCCAGGTTTGCACCCTTACCTCCGAGAAGCTCGCGCATGTTTGCGTTGCCCTCTGTGAATAAGTAAACCCATTTCTTGCCCATTGTGCTAATCCTCCTCAATTCTCATGTTGTCGCAATCCTGCCATAGGCATCTATGTCAAAAGCACGCTGCTGAACAGGTACGCTGAACGGTGAATCCAGATTGTATATGATTTAGAAATTCACCATAGATGATTATATATGATGAAGTTTTTTTAGTAAAGAGCAACAACGAATTTTTACGCTTTATTGGGAATTGTATACAGTTTTTGTCCATTCAAAGCTTGAAACGGTAGCCGACTCCCCAAATGGTTTCAATATACTGGGGCTTGCCCACACCGGCCTCGATCTTCTCCCGCAGCTTCTTGATATGAACCGTTACCGTGGCAATGTCGCCCACGGAATCCATCTTCCAGATCTCCTTGAACAGCTCCTCCTTCGTGAATACCCGGTTGGGGTGGGAGGCCAGGAAGAGCAGCAGCTCATATTCCTTGGTGGTGAAGCTCACCTCCTCGCCGTTCACAAAAACCCGGCGGGCCGTGCTGTCGATGCGGATGCCCCGGATCTCAATGATGTTGTTTTCCTCCCGGCCGGTGCCGAGCAGACGCTCGTAGCGGCTGAGGTGGGCCTTCACCCGGGCCACCATCTCCGATGCCGAGAAGGGCTTCGTCATATAGTCATCGGCGCCCAGTCCCAGACCCCGGATCTTGTCCATGTCATCCCGCAGCGCAGACACCAGCAGGATCGGAATGTTCTTCTTCTCCCGCACCTTACGGCAGACCTCAAAGCCGTCCTCTCCGGGCAGCATGAGATCCAGCACCAGAAGGTCGTAGTCCTTCTCCAGGGCCTGCTGCAGCCCCCGGCTGCCGTCAGTCTCGATATCCACCTCGAAGTCAGAGAGCTCCAGGTAATCCCGCTCCAGCTCCGCGATGGACAGCTCATCCTCCACAATGAGGATCTTCTTTTTTGTCATCTTCTCTTTGCTTTTATCCTTTTCCGCCATGCTGCTCATCTCCCTTCTGTTCTCTGCGGCATCACATACTTCCGCAGCACAAAATGAATTGTAGTGCCTTCTCCTTCGGTGCTGCTGGCCCAGATCCTGCCGCCGCTGTCCTCAATGATCTTTTTCACAATGGAAAGGCCGATGCCGGAGCCGCCGGCCCGGGAATTCCGGGAGGTGTCCGCCCGGTAAAAGCGCTCAAAGATGAGCGGTATGTCCTTTTTCGCAATGCCCTTTCCATTGTCCGAGAGATCCGCCTGTACGAAATCCCCCGCATCCCGGATATGGATCTCCACCCGGGGCTCCTTCTTGTCCATGTATTTCACGGAATTCGAGACAATGTTGCTGATCACCTTCCGGAGCTGCTCCGGATCCGCGATCATCTCCACACCCGGCTCGACAGCATTATCATAAGAGAACTGATAGCCCCGGGACTCCAGATCCAGGCCGATCTCGTCCACACAGTCGGAAAAATATTCCTGCACGTCGATATGGGCGAAGTTGTAGGGGATCTTGTTGGTCTCGATCTTCGCGTAGTAATTCAGCTCGTCTATGAGACGGTCCATCTCATTGGCCTTGTTGTAGATGGTCTGAATGTAGCGAAGCTGCTTCTCGGGACTCGCTGCTATGCCGTCCAGTATGCCCTCAGAATAGCCCTTGATGGTGGTCAGCGGCGTCTTCAGGTCGTGGGCAATGTTGGAGATCAGCTCCTTGTTTTCCCGGTCGTTCCGCAGCTTCTCCTCCTGGGAGGCCTTCAGGCGGATCCGCATGCGCTCAAAGGCCTGCATCAGCTCTCCGAACTCATCGTTGGTCTCTGCCTCCAGCGTGAAATCGAGATCGCCGGACTCGATGCGGCTGGCGGCGGCCTTCAGCTCATCCACGGGCCGCACGATGCCGATATAGATCCAGCCCACCAGGAAAATGCCGGCCCAGAAGAGGATCACGATGTTGGTCTGGATGCTGGTTTTCCCCAGCACCGAAAGGTATAAAAGCACAATGGGCAGCACCGTGCTGATGATGAAGCTCATCACCACCCGGCCCATCAGTCCGATATGGCGCATTATGGTCTCCTTGTTCTCCGCTGCGGCATTCGCCGAATAGCAAAGAGGCAGCAGGTTCTTCTCCTGCTGCCTCCTTATTATCCGAATCAGAAGCTCAGCTTCTCCTCAAAATATGCCTTCAGCTCAGAAATCGGCATACGTACCTGCTCCATGCTGTCTCTTTCACGGACAGTGACGCAGTGATCGTTCTCGGAATCGAAATCATAGGTCACGCAGTACGGCGTACCGATCTCGTCCTGTCTTCTGTAGCGCTTGCCGATGTTTCCTCTGTCATCGTACTCACAGTACCAGTACTTGGAAAGCTCGTCATGAATCTCCGTGGCCGGACCTGCCAGCTTCTTGGACAGCGGCAGGATGCCGATCTTCACCGGTGCAA
>CAVELT010000152.1:0-4678 GCA_963616545.1 Dysosmobacter segnis
TGCAGAGGGCAATGAAGGCGAGGAAAAGAAGATTTTTGCCCCAGAATTCCCGGTTTCTCCAGGCAAAACGTCCGTCCCGGGCGGACAGAACGAGATAGCTCAGCACCAGTATGCCGAGCGGGATCCAGCTGCAGTACACGAGCTTCCGGTAGAGCGGCGCAAAATCGCTCCAGGAAATGCCGGAAAGATAGGTGGGCCCGATGTTCACGCCGAAAAGATACATCACCTGCTGCAGGGAAAACTGCAGCGCCTGAGAGAGCGAAAAGGTGTCGGTCACCTCCGTGCCTCCCGTGCCCGCCGGCAGTGCCGTGCCGATGGCATAGCGCCGGATGCCGATGATGACAAGCAGCAGAAGCAGCGGCAGCAGAAAACGGAAGCTCCGGCCCCGCTTTTCCGCCGAAGACATTACCCCGGAGGCCTTCCGGCGCGGTACAAACAGAAGCGCGAGGTAAAAGAGCGGGAACAGCGCGAGATAGCGCTCATGGGAGAACACCAGCAGGAAATACGTGAGGTTCGCGAGATAGAACTGCCGCCCCTTCCCCTCGGCAATAAAATCATAGAGCAGCCAGAGAATCACGATCGCCATAAAGAGCGACATGGTTTCCAGCAGTCCCAGGGCCTGCGCGATCTGGTAGTAGGCGAAATGAGAAATGAGGTACATGCCGCCGGCCAGAACGGATACCGGGAAGTTGCCCTTCGACAGCCGCCGGGCGAAGGCATAGATCAGGTACGCCGTCAGGATGTTCAGGATAATGTTGACGGGCACGAAGAGGCCGGGATGGTTCCGCACCAGCATCATCTCGAGATAGGTGGCGATCCAGTACACGGGCCGGAAGCGGGTGGAGGTGCCGATGGGGAAGGCGAACTCCCAGAAGGACTGCTCGCCGTAGCAGGACCACATGTAGAGGTCGTCCATGTAAAGGCCCTCGATGCGGATGTAGCGGTTGATATAGAAGCCCACAAGGCCCAGCAGAAGCAGCGCCGCCAGCGCCTGTGCTCTGCTTATCCATTTGTTTTTGTATCTTGTATCCATGATTTAACCTTCGTATTGAATCAGTATCCTCGGCTATTCAGCGCCATCCGCCAAAAGCTTCGTCAAAGCAGAAACACTCTCTGTCACCCGGGCCTCCTCGGCCGGCGGCGCGGCTTCACTGTTCCAGGCATAGATGAGCCGCGCCTGATCCACCCGGCAGAGCAGCTTGTCCCCGGTTCCGTGGAAGTCATAGAGCACGCCGTCCTGACAAAGCTGAAGCAGCATGTCCCGGGCCCGGGCTTCATTCTCCCCGACCAGGAAATCCGCCTCCAGATAGAGATAGTCCGTCTCCGCCCAGCGGAGGAACCACTCAAAATAGGTCAGACTGTCATAGAGGCCGGGACTGCCGCCGCTGCCCTCCACATCCGTGATGCTCTGCACATTGCAGAGTATCTTGTAGCAGTCCGGCGTCTCTGCGAAGGCCAGCACCCGGTTTGCCGGATCCGCCGACATTTCCGCCCAGAGCGCTCCGGCGCCGCGGCCGGTCTCGAATTCCCGGATCTCGGAAATATTGTCGTAGTAGCCGCGGTTCAGAAGCCGGATCGGCGTGAAGCCCACCGCCCCGGACCAGCTGGTGATGAGGGTGGTGAGCAGCGCCGCGGCATACAGGAGCACGGCAGTAT
The DNA here is from genome assembly GCA_963616545.1 of Dysosmobacter segnis. Taxonomy (GTDB): domain Bacteria; phylum Bacillota; class Clostridia; order Lachnospirales; family Lachnospiraceae; genus Oribacterium. The sequence continues at coordinate 1,657 of CAVELT010000152.1, forward strand.
TCCGGGATAATGCGGTCTGCCCGAAGCACCGGGGACTGCGCTGCACGGTCCCTGCCGCCGCAGCTTCTGCCGACGAAGCAGCCGCCTCCTCCGGCAGCCCCAGAAAGGCGGCCAGCACCAGCACGCTGTCCCAGAGAATGTAGTAATTTCCGTCCACCTGCCAGAGCATATAAAAGGTAAGGAGGGACAAAATGGTCAGCGTCAGGAAGAGCAGCGTCACCAGCGCCGGAGACTTATCCACATTGTTTTCGCCCGAAAACCCACGTTTTTTCGGGAAATGTCGGCGGCAGGCCCCGAAAGCCGGGATCAGCAGCAGCGGGATTTCCACACCGCCCCAGGCGATTTCCACATGGGCCATATCCTCTCCCACGGGACAGAACAGGAACAGAAGCAGCCGCCGCAGGAAATTGAGCAGCGCCGCAATCGGCGCCGTGCTGCTGCCGTAATCGATATGGGCATCGAAGTTGAAGGGCCAGTGCACGGTGCAGCCGAAGGCCTGAAAAATGCCGGTGAAGGTGGTGGAAAAGGGCACGCCCGTGATGATCCAGGTGCGCGCCGTGACGAGACCCGTAAAGGCCAGGCAGAAGAGCAGCGCCGGCAGGCCCCGAAGCGCTTTTCTCCCGGCCGGAGCCTGTCCGCCGTCGGCTTCCGCTCTGCTGCCGATCGCAGCCGCGGCACGGCTGCTTTCCCCGCAATGCGGCATTGCCGTTCCGGGGCAGTCACGCACCGCGGCCCGCATGCCCGAACGAAGCCACAGCTCTCCCAACAGCAGCACGCCGAAGGAGGCGGTGGTGAACACCACCGCCGTGGGCTTGAAGGACAGGGTCAGAATCGCCGCCGCGAGGCTTTTCAGCCTTTCGCCCCGGAGAAAGAGCCGGAGCATATACAATTGGCACAGCAGGGTGATGAGATCCGTCTTTGCGGTGATGGACATATTCCCGAGGGAGCTCATCATAGCAAGGCAGAGGAAGGCCTGAAAGCCCCGGCGCCGGCTGTGCGTGAGGGCCGCCGTCATTTTCCCGACGAGCAGAAGGCAGAGAAGATAGCACCAGAACTGGAACATGAGAAGCAGGGCAAAGCAGCGGAATGTGCTGAGGGGAGCGGTCAGAAGCTCCAGCCCCTTGGGATAGGTGTATACTGCATTCACCTGACCGAGGGCAGAGAAAAAGCTCCCGTTAAAAAGCACGTACTGAGAGCGAAGGCCGTAGCGAAGGCTGTCGTAGTCGACGGCAATGTTCATCCGGTTCAGCTGGATGAGAAGCAGCGGCAGCGCCGCTAAAATGTACTTCTCCTCCCCGTTCCGGGGCGCGGAAAGATACTGCCGCACCGACTGCAGAAGGGCACGGCAGCCTCCGGCAATGCCCCGGATGCCGCCGGACTGCCGGAATGCGCGGAAATCGCCCAGCTCGCCGAAGAGCAGCAGGAACAGAAGGAGCAGTGCCCCGGCATAAACGAAGGACGCCAAAAAGGGAAGCAGCATCTGATGCAGATACAGCTCCCCAAGCAGCACCGCTGCGGCGCCGCCGAACATTTTTTTCCGGCTCGCACCGGACAGACGATACAGGATAAACAGCAGGAGGCTCACCACCGCGAGCTCTCCCAGGGCCGCCAGGTTCTTTCCCTCCAGCAGCCGCTCCAGGTTCCCGGAAAGGACATAGAAGAGCAGGAAGGAAAGCATTACCCCGAGTACGCCGGCGGTCTTCAGCACGCCCTTCGCTTTATTCCTCTCCATAGGCAGTATAGGCCTTCCTGTAAAAATGCATCAAAAGCCGGGTCATCAGGGGACCGTGGAGCTTCCGGAATTCCTCCGTCTCCTCCCGCTCCCGGTTCCGGCTGTGGATCTGCTTCGCCGTCTCCGCACCGCTGTGCACCCGATAGGCCATCAGCGGCCTTTCGAGACAGATGAAGCGGCCCGGGCTTTTCGCCAGGCGCACCAGCGTATCCCAGTCTATCACGAATTTGTACCCGTTCTGGAAGAGCTCATTCCCACAAAAGCTGCGGTTATAGGTGCATGTGGGGCATCCGATCCCATTTCCCCAGCGTAGTGCACTGAGCTTCACGCTGCGTCTTCCGCTGGCCCGGTGATTCCGGAGCCGGAGACGCAGCAGCCGCTTCACACGCTCGGACCTTCCGGGGATCTGCTTTCCTTCCGCATCGATGGTGTCATAGCGGCAGCAGAACAGGGACATGTCCGGATAGGCATTCCAGGCATGGAGCACCGCCTTCGTGTAATCCGGGTAATAGATGTCATCCTGGTGCGCGATGGTCACGAGCGGCGCCAGCGCCGCGCCCTGCTGATAGGCAAAGTTCCAGTCGTCCCTGAGAGAGGACTGCCCCTGCCGCACATAGACCGGCACCTGGTACTTCGCCGACAGCGCCGTGATCCGCGGATTCGGGGTCGAGGTACAGATGATGATCTTCGACGGAATGCTCTGATCCTTCAGGGACTGCAGCAGTCCCTCCAGATAAGGCGATTCGCCGTAGGCCGCCACCGCAAAAACATGCTTTGTCTGCATCGCTTATTCCTCAAAAAAGCTGTCCTCCAGCATGAGGCACAGCGCATGATAGATGGGAAGATGGTACTCCTGGATCTGATAGGTCTCGCAGGAGGGGGCAATGACGGCGATATCCGCCATATGGGCTGCGCGTCCGCCGTCCTTTCCCGTCAGGACAATGCTGCGGATCTCCATGGCCTGGGCCACCTCGAGTGCATAAATCACGTTCTGCGAATTGCCGGAGGTGGTGATGCCCAGCAGCACGTCGCCCGGCTTGCCGTAGCCCAGAACCCCCTGGGCAAAGCTCATGACCGGGTCCTTGTCGTTGGCGAAGGCGGTGTTCAGTCCCGTCTCCGCAGGCAGCGCAATGGCCGGCAGTCCCTGCTCCAGCTTCTCGGAAAGCAGTGCGCCGTCCGCCGGCGCTATGGCCGCCAGGCGCTCCCGCAGGCTCTCCGAAATCGGGCGCTTCTTACAGAAGCCCTTCATGAGCTCCCCCACGATATGGTAGGCATCCGCACAGGAGCCGC
>CAVELT010000153.1:0-4630 GCA_963616545.1 Dysosmobacter segnis
GTCAGATAAGCGTATACACTAAAAACAATGTAGAGAAAGATAATCAGAAAGATTATCATCCCTACATTGAAATTAAATGGCTTTCTGTATTTGATTACGTTTTGTTTTTCAATACTCTGATTTTTCTGTGCCATTCGAAAATCGTATTACAGAGCGATTGCTACGTCCTTCTTAACACTCTCCGGAAGCTCTTCCGCGTCCATGGAAACACTCAGTACAAAAGTAACGTTGTACTTCTCGCCCAGTCCCTCCAGCTTTGCAATACAGTTGGAAATGTCTGCGCCATCCAGTCCGGAAAGCTTCAGGAAGCTGTCCATAAACATATACTCAAGATCATGATCCTGAGAAACGATGCCGCTGATAAAGCCGATAAAAGCATCCTCATTCTCAACCGGGAATTCATTCACGTTGATCAGACGGATCTTGTTGTTCAGCTCATACATGTGAGATGCGGACTTGTCAAGAAATACAACGCTGCCGTTGGCTTCCTTGATTGCTGTGTTTGCCTTGTCGAGAAGCTGCTTGGTCTTGCCCTTGCCTCTCTTGCCTACGATCATCTGTACCATAGTCAGTACCTCCTAACTTGTAGTAAATAAAGTATATTACATATGGGGGTTGTTTTCAAGTTGAAACTTCCCCCTAATGCAGCTTAAGCAGTAGATTTGTCATGTTCTCGTAGAGATCATCCTTGGTCTCTCCCTGCATCACAACGGCGATATATTCCTTGCCGCTGTCATCCTTCCGCACCGCCATAGCCAGGCAGTAGCCGGCCTTCTTGGTGGTGCCGGTTTTGCCGCCGAGAACCGTGATTCCGTCAGGCGTCTCCTTCTCCCCGAGAAGATACAGATTGGTATCCTTCCAGGTCTGGGACTTGGGCTGCCCGTTTCTGTCCTTATACTTCGCCGTGTGGCTCTCGCTGCCGACGATTTCGCGGAAAGCATCGTATTTCAGCGCCTCACGAAGGATCAGGTAAATGTCGTAGGGCGTGGTATAGTGGTTGTCATCCGGCAGACCGTTGGGATTCACAAAATGCGTGCCGGTACAGCCCAGACGCAGAGCCTCCTCATTCATCATCTGCACAAAGGCGTCCACAGAGCCGGCTGTGGCCTCCGCCACGGCAACCGCAGCGTCATTTCCGGAGGGCAGCAGCATGCCGTAAAGCAGCTCCTCCACGGTAAGTGTCTCTCCCGCCTGCAGCCAGGCTGTAGAGGAGCCGCTGACCTTGATGACAGAATTCTGCGTCACCGTAAATTCCTGCTGCAGATCATCCACATTCTCCAGACAGACCAGTGCCGTCATCAGCTTGGTGATGCTGGCCGGATAGCTTCGTGTATAGGGATTGGAATAGGATACCGATTCCGGATGCCCGTCCTCTCCCAGCTCTACCAGAAGGGAGACGGGACTCGTGATGTCATTGTTGTTGAAATCCGTTGTACCCGGTACGGCCAGCTTATAGGCGAAGCCCTTCGCCTTCAGGCTGTCCTCGCCGTCTCCGCTGTTCACAGAATTCATTCTGGTCAATGCTGCATCCGCATTAAAGGACTTTTCCAGGGTACCGCCGCAGCCGGAAAGCAAAAAGAGGGAAAAAACAACCGGCAGTAAGCCTTTCGCAAGTTTACGGCCGGTCAGCTTGTTTATGAAATTCTTTTTATTGCTCATGCTCAGATGTTTCTCCACTCCAGATCTCCCCGCTCCAGTGCGTGGATCAAAAGCTCGGCAGTTGCCAGATTGGTTCCGATGGGAACATTATAGGTATCGCAAAGACGTACAATCGAATTCACCTCCGGCTCGTGATCCTTGGCATGCAGCGGATCACGAAGGAAAATCACCATATCAATATTTCCCTGCTCGATCTGTCCTGCCATCTGTCGGGATCCCCCCGTTTCACCCGGCAGAAATTTGTGAATTCGCAGATTGGTGACCTCCTCAATGAGAATGCCGGTGGTACCGGTAGCATAAAGCTCATGCTTACTGAGAATCCCCCGGTATGCAATGCAGAAATTCTGCATCAGCTTTTTCTTGGAATCATGTGCGATCAAACCGACGTTCATGTTCACTACCCCCTATTCCTGTATTCCACTATGTTTTTCTCTGCAGTGCCACATTCAGAACGATGCCCATACCGGCGTAAACGGAAATCAGTGAGCTGACGCCTCTTGAGAAAAAGGGAAGCGTAATTCCGGTGTTGGGGAACAGTCCCGTGGCCACAGCGATATTCGTATAAGTCTGAAAACCCAGCCATGCCATCATGCCGACACAGAGCAGTCTTCCGCTCAGAGTCCGGGCCCTCGATGCTATTATAAGACATTCGAGAATAATTAACAAGAACACAATGATGATAATGACGGATCCCCGGAAGCCCAGCTCTTCTCCGATGACAGAGAAGATAAAGTCATTGTCACTCTCGGAAAGGAAGTTGCCGTTCTTCACCGAGAAGATGGAGCTGTTGTTCAGTCCCTTTCCCGCCAGCATGCCGGAGCCGATGGCCAGCAGGGAATTCATCTGCTGATAATAGCTCTGCGGGTCCGATGACGGATCCAGAAAGGTCAGAATACGCGTCGCCTGATAGCCCTGAAGAAAAGGAATTTTGTCATACAGTCCCGATTGAAACAGATAAATAAAAATCACGGCAAAGGGCACAATGGCAAGGAGTACGCCGACGATCCAGCGGGTGCTGATGGGTGAGGCAAACACCATCACCGCCACAATGACCGTCATAATGATGGCGGTAGACAGATTCGGCTGCAGCAGCACCAGTCCCACCGGCAGCGCAAAATACAGAAGGGCCAGCAGCACGGTGTGCGGTGAATTGATGCTGTCCTTCGCCTTGTGCAGATAGTTGGCATAAAAGATAATGAGACCGGCCTTTACAAACTCTGCCGGCTGCACCTGTCCCAGTACAGGCACGGTGATCCAGCGCACCGCACCGTGCCCGCTGGCCGTACCGTAGATCTTCACGCCGGCCAGCATGAGCACGCAGAGCAGATAGATCAGATTGGCCTGCTGGGTGATCTTCCGGTAATCGATCAGGGAAATGCCGATGCAGAGCGCCAGACCGGCGCAGGAGCCCATGATCTGCCGGGCCACCTGCGGGTCATGAAAGTCGGGTGCCGACATGGCAGAACGCACGATCAGTATGCCCATAATGTTCAGGAACACCATGTAGAGCACCAGGCGAATATCATATTTTCGAAAGTTATAGTCAAATTTCATTTTGTCTTGTGTCTCCCGGGCTTAGTCGGATACATTTACGGCAGAAACATAGGAAGCATCCTGCGACAGGATCTGATCCAGCGTGGTCTTGCCGAAGCAGTAGTTGTATACCTGGTTGGCAAGGCTTGCGGCATTGCCGGAGGAATAGCCGTAGGAAATGTTCACGGTAACGCTGATTTCCGGGTCCTCTGCGGGGGCATAGGACACGAATACCGCATGGTTGCCGCGGTCCTCGCGCTCCTGCGCGGTTCCGGTCTTTCCGGCAACTGTGATGTCCTGTCCGGCAAAAACACGCTTGGCCACACCGTCGGTGATCACCTTCCGAAGACCGGTATGCACCGCATTCCAGGTAACCTGACTGAAGCTCAGCTCTCTCTCCGCCTCCGGCTCAATGGTTTCCACCACATTGCCCTCTGCATCCGTTACCTTATCCAGGATGGACAGCTTGTAAAGCGTGCCGCCGTTGGCCACCGCAGTGATGTAGCGGGAAAGCTGTACATTGTTGTAGGCATGGGTACCCTGTCCCATGGCGGAACGCTCCGGATCGGAATCGGAAATCCGGGGTTCGGCTTCATCGATCTCGACGCCGCTCTTCTCATCCAGTCCGAACAGACTGGCATATTTCCTGATGCGTTCCAGTCCGGTCTCCTGGTCATAGCTGCCGTCGGCATCTGTGGAAAGCCGATGCCCCAGATCCGCGAAGAAGAAGTTGCAGGAATTCATGATACCATCCACAATATTCTCCTCACCGTGGGCGGAAGGCCAGATCCAGCAGCGGATGGCCGGTGAAACCTCTTCATATTTACCGGTACAGTCAATGATGGTATCGGTATTGATGACGCCCTCCTCCAGTGCGGCCACGGAGGTGATGGGCTTAAAGGTGGAGCCCGGTGCCAGCTGGGTCTGTGTGGCGCTGTTCAGCAGCGGCAGCGACAGATCCGCGTTGCACTTCTTCAGATAATCCGGATCGGAAATGCGGTTGTTGTCAAAGCCGGGATAGGTCACCAGCGCCTTTACCTTGCCGGTTTTGACGTCGGTTACCGTGACGGAGCCGTTGCAGGGATCCAGTGCCAGCTGCGCCGGTGTCAGCTCGATCCGGCGGATCTTGTCGATTAGGAAGGTATACGCATAGTGGGCATCTCCCGTCGCAAGCTGCTGGTAGGCAGCCGAATCCGGCTGCAGCACTCCCTGCTCAAACAGAGCCATCAGCAGAAGATATCCGGGAATGGTCTTGTCGGCAATGGCATATTTATAAAGACTCTTCTCAAAGTCCTGATCCGCCGAAAGCTGCGTCATCAGCTTGTCGATGAACAAGCCGTAAATGCTTCCTACATCGGAGTATTCCGTATCCAGCTCCAGTCTGGAGGTATCCAGCCAGGATTCGCTGATACCCGCCAGGATGAAGTCATGGAGGGAA
>CAVELT010000154.1:0-3712 GCA_963616545.1 Dysosmobacter segnis
CCATCAACAAGGTGCGGACAGCCTGTGCGGAAGCGGATGTCTCCGTGCAGACCGGTCTCCTGAAGAAGGCCTCCCATCTGCTGGCAGAGCTGCAGGGCTCTCGGACCCGGCTCCTGGCTCTTGTGGAAGCGTCCCTGAAGATCCGGGATGCGGAGCAGCGGGCTCATGCCTACCATGATGAAGTAATGAAGGAAATGGGCGTTCTTCGAAATGCCGCAGATTCCCTGGAAACCATTATGGATAAGGATCTCTGGCCCTTCCCGTCCTACGGTGATCTGATCTTCGAGGTATCCGAGCCCTAAGGCCGGAGACTTGCCAGAATAAAAAGCCTGTGCTATCATGTTCAAAAAGATGCGAAAATGCATTGAAATGAACATGAAGCATAGGCTTTTTTGCTTCAGCAGAGGGGCATCCGTTCGGGTGCCCGGGAGGTCATCCATGGAAAATCATTATGTCATATTGCTGCGGACACTGCTGGAGAAGCCGGAGAGCACCCAGCGGGAGCTGGCGAAGCAGGCGGACGTTTCTCTGGGGAAGCTGAACCAGGAGATCACAGCCTGCTGTGAACTGGGCTATCTTTCCCGCAGCAGCGAGGCCGAGGGCGGCCGGGGCAGAAATGTGAGCTTTTCCGTGACGGAGAAGGGCAGGGAAATGCTGGCGGACTACCGGGTGGACAGTGCCCTGATTCTGGCCTCCGGCTTCGGCTCCCGCTTTGTGCCTCTGACTTATGAGACCCCCAAGGGCCTGCTGCCGGTCTTCGGTGAGCGGATGATCGAGCGGCAGATCCGGCAGCTCCATGAAGCCGGCATCACCGACATTTCCCTGATGGTGGGCTATCTCAAGGAAAAGTTCGACTATCTCATCGATAAATTCGGCGTGAAGCTCATTTATAATCCGGAGTTTTCCGGCAAAAATACCCTGGCCACCCTGTACCATGCCCGGGAGGTGCTGCAGGGAAAAAACTGCTATATCCTGTCATCGGACAACTGGATGCGGGAAAACATGTACCACCACTATGAGCCCTATGCCTGGTATGCGGCGAGCTTCATGCCGGGACCGACCCGGGAATGGGCCATGAGCTTCGGTAAAAACGGCATTCTGAAGTCGGTGCAGATAGGCGGCGAGGACAGCTGGTGCATGTACGGACCGGTGTATTTCACCCGGGAATTTTCGGAGAAGCTGCTGCCCCTCATTGAGGCCTATTACCGTATGCCCGGCACAGAGCAGTTCTACTGGGAGGATGTGCTGATCCGGAACCTCCGGACACTGCCGCCCATACATGTGAACCGGCAGCCGGAAAATCAGATCTATGAATTTGAAAATCTGGAGGAGCTTCGGCAGTTCGACCCCTCCTATCTCGAAAATTCCGGCTCCGAGGCCATGGCGCTCGTGGCCCGGGTACTGGAGGTGCCGGAGTCGGACATCGTGGAGATCCGCTGTCTCAAGGCGGGCATGACCAACAAGTCCTGGCTCTTCCGGGTGAAGGAAAGCGCCGAAAGCGTGCAGCGGGGCCGCTGCTTCATCTGTCGGATTCCCGGACCCGGCACCGGAAAGCTCATCAACCGGCGCCAGGAGGGCGAGGTATATCAGGCCGTGCAGCCCCTGGGCATCACCGAGGAGCTGATCTACTTTGATCCGGAAAGCGGCTACAAGCTCTCCTGTTACTATGCCGGCGCCCGGAATGCGGATTTTTCGAAGCCGGCGGAGCGGGAGCAGTGCATGGCCATGCTGAAGAAGCTGCACAATTCCGGCATTCAATTGGGTCACCGCTTCGATATCCGGGAGCGGCTCGCGTATTATGAGTCGCTCTGTCAGGCGGGGGGACATGAGATCAGCTTCCAGGACTATCCGGAGGTACGCCGGAGGGCCGGCGAGGTGCTGCAGTGGCTGGAGACGCTGCGCCGTCCCGAAACCATCTGCCATATCGATTCCGTGAAGGACAATTTCATTTTCACGGAGGAGGGGCTTAGGATGATCGACTGGGAGTACTGCGGCATGGCGGATCCCCTCATTGACATCGCCATGGCGGCCATTTACTCCTATATGAGCTTCGGCGAGGCCCGGGAGCTGCTGGAGACCTATTTCGCGGCACCCGGCACGGCAGAGGGGGGTAATGTTGTCGGGCACGGCATTGCCGACGGGGGCGAAGGCATTGAACTGCTCGACCTCATCGTGACGGCGTATATGGGACTCGGCGGTCTGCTCTGGGCGCTGTGGTGCGACTACAAGATCTCTCTGGGCGAGAGCTTCGGGGACTATACCCTGCGGATGTACCGTTATTTCAAGGATTCTTACCAAATCTTACGGAATTTCGGAAAAATTTAAAGTGAATTTATGGAACGAAATTCCCTCAATATGCTATAGTATTAGGGACTGAAGCAGAACGAAAGATTCTAACGCAGAGGAAGGAAGATAACTATATGAGCTTTGGCAGAAAAGCGGGAATTGCAGCCCTGGCTGTGATGCTCAGTGCTGCAAGCCTCTCTACGGCAGCCTATGCCGGATGGGGGCAGGAAAAAGGAAAGTATTATTATGTGGATGATTCCACCAATACGAGGATCAAGGCGAAGTGGATCCATACCTCTTCCGGCTATTACTATATCGATTCTGACGGTTACATGGTGACCGGCTGGAAGAAGATCAACAACAATTACCACTATTTCAAGTCCAATGGCCTCATGGCCACGGGCTGGCAGCAGGTGGACGGCAAGTGGTACTATCTGAAGTCGGACGGCACCATGCAGACCGGCTGGCTGAAGCTGACGGATTCCAACAACAAGACATCCTGGTATTATCTCAAGTCCTACGGTGCCATGGCGACGGGCTGGCGGCAGATCGACAACAAGTGGTACTATTTCCAGCCGGACGGCACCTCCCAGGGTGTGGCGCTGATCGATACATGGGCGAAGATTTCGGACAAGTGGTATCACTTCGGCACGGATGCGGCCATTTCCACCGGCTGGTACCAGCAGAACGGCAGCTACTATTATCTGGATGCCAAGAACGGCAACATGGCCACAGGCTGGAAGACCGATACCGACGGCAACAAGTACTATCTGAACACGGACAACGGCAAGATGGCCGCGGGCTGGACGAAGATCGACAATGTTTATTACTACTTCGGCGCCAACGGCAAGATGGTGAAGGGCTGGCTGAAGGACGGCAATGTTTACTATTACCTGCAGTCTGACGGCAAGATGGCGGTCAACACCACACTGACCATCAGTAATGTGAACTACAGCTTCAATTCGAGCGGTGCCTGCACCTCAGACACCAGCGGCATCAGCAATGCCACTGCGGCATCGGCAGTGAGCAGCAGTACAGGCAGCAGCACGAGTACGACGCCGGGCGGTACGAGCTCCGGCACAAGCAGCTCGACGACAAGCGCTGCACCGGGCGGCACTACAGTGAATGCAGGAGACAGCAGCTCCGGACCGGGCGTGACCGGCAGCAGTAGCAGCAGTTCTGCATCTCCCTCCGGCACAAGCTCTGTGCAGACCGTTACCGCGCCGGGCGGCAGCACTACTACGACAAGCAGCTCTTCCACAAGCACAGCACCGGGCGGCAGCACTTCTGTGGTTTCCGGCAGCACCTCCGGTCCCAACAGTTCAAGCTCAAGCAGCAGCACAACGACGAGCAGCTCCGGCAGCATCAAGGCGGGACAGATGACGGGACCGAACTGAACATAGAAGAACAAGAGACCATATCCAAC
>CAVELT010000154.1:3761-4580 GCA_963616545.1 Dysosmobacter segnis
GCTCCGGCAGCATCAAGGTGGGACAGATGACGGGACCGAACTGAACATAGAAGAACAAGAGACCATATCCAACGGGCTCCCGATGGGACACCCGTTGGATTTTTTCGGAGAGATGTACAATGATTACAAATCACTGGCTTCCCGCATTGAAGCCGGAATTTTCCAAGGAATATTATCGGAAGCTGTATGATATCGTGCTGCGGGAATATCAGACACGGCAGATTTTTCCGGCGGCGGATGATGTCTTCAATGCCTTCGACCTGACGGATCTGGATCAGGTGAAGGTGGTGATTCTCGGACAGGATCCCTACCATGAGCCGGGACAGGCCCACGGCCTCAGCTTCTCCGTGAAGCCGGGGGTGGACATCCCCCCCTCTCTGCAGAACATTTATAAGGAGCTGCAGGATGATCTGGGCTGTCATATTCCCAACAACGGCTATCTCAGAAAGTGGGCAGAGCAGGGTGTGCTGCTGCTGAACACTGTGCTGACGGTACGGGCCCATGCGGCCAATTCCCATCGGGGCATTGGCTGGGAGCAGTTCACGGATGCGGCCATCCGGGTGCTGAATGAACAGGACAGACCGATGGTTTTCATTCTGTGGGGACGTCCTGCCCAGATGAAGGCGGAAATGCTGACAAATCCGAAGCATCTCATCCTGAAGGCACCGCATCCGAGCCCCCTGAGCGCCTATCGGGGCTTCTTCGGGTCTAAGCCCTTCTCGCAGACAAACCGTTTTCTGGAGAAAAACGGGCTGACACCCATTGACTGGCAGATTGAAGACATTTAATTTGGAGGTATCATGACTTTTATAGAAATCC
>CAVELT010000155.1:0-4577 GCA_963616545.1 Dysosmobacter segnis
TAAAAAAGGAGAATTTCGTCATGAGAGAATTTAAGTACACGATCACCGATTCTGAAGGCATTCATGCACGTCCGGCCGGCGAGCTGGTGAAGGCTGCCAAGCAGTTTTCCAGCACCATTAAGCTGACAAAGGACGGCAAGAGCGGCGACTGCAAGAAGATCTTCGGCATCATGGGCCTGGCAGTAAAGTGCGGACAGGAAGTGGTTCTGACCTTCGAGGGCGAGGATGAGGATGCCGCTTACGAGGCAGTCAGCACATTCATGAAGGAAAAGATGTAATGTAAGCGCTATCAGGAAAATTCATAAAACGTCGAGCCGTGCCTGCACGGCGAGACGTTTTTGTTTTCCGGCAGCGATGTGGTGCTAAACAATTACAATAATTTTTTTATGGAATAAGGGAGTAATCCGCATGCAGACATATCAGGGAAAAAGTGTATTTGGCGGTGTGGCCATCGGCAAGATCTGTGTCTATCAGAAGGGCGAGGAGACCGTAAAGAGAACCCGTATCGAGGACACGGAGACAGAGGCGGAGAAGCAGCGCTTTGACGATGCTGTGCAGGAGGCAATTCGGCAGCTGGGCGAGCTTTATGACAAGGCGGTGAAGGAGGTGGGCGAGGCGAATGCAGCCATCTTCGAGATCCATCAGATGATGCTGGAGGATGACGATTATCTGGACGCAGCCCGGAACATCATTGAGACCCAGAAGGTCAATGCAGAGTATGCCGTGGCAGTGACCGGCGACAACTTCTCCCAGATGTTCGCGGCTATGGAGGACGAGTACATGCGCGGCCGTGCGGCGGATGTGAAGGACATCTCGGAGCGGGTCGTTCGCGTTCTCTCCGGCGGCGCCGGTCAGGGTCTTCATACGGATGAGCCGGTGATCATTCTGGCAGAGGATCTGGCACCCTCCGAGACGGTGCAGCTGGATAAGGACAAGGTGCTGTCCTTCGTGACGGTGCAGGGCTCCGTGAACTCCCATACGGCCATCCTGGCCCGGACCATGAGCATTCCGGCACTGATCGGTACCAATGTACCTCTGGATGAAACGGTGGACGGCAAGCTGGCCATCGTGGACGGCACTCAGGGCCTGGTCTATGTGGAGCCGGATGAGGAAACGCTGGAGACCTACCGTCAGCGGCAGCAGGAGGAGCAGGAGAAGAAGGCGCTGCTCCAGACCCTTCGTGGAAAAGAGACCGTTACACTGGACGGCAAGAAGATCAAGCTCTTTGCCAATATCGGCAACAGCAAGGATCTGGCTTCCGTGATGCAGAACGACGCGGCAGGCATCGGCCTCTTCCGCAGCGAATTCCTGTATCTCGAGAAGGAGGATTTTCCTACCGAGGAGGAGCAGTTCCAGGTATACCGGCATGTGGTGGAGACCATGGCCGGCAAGCCGGTAATCATCCGTACCCTGGACATCGGCGCTGACAAGCAGTGTGACTATTTCCAGCTGAAGAAGGAGGAGAATCCAGCCATGGGCTGCCGTGCCATCCGCATCTGCCTGACCCGGCCGGAGATCTTCAAGACCCAGCTGCGCGCCCTCTTCCGGGCCAGCGCCTACGGCAATCTACTGATCATGTATCCCATGATCACCAGCACCTGGGAAATTGATGCCATTGCAAAGATTGTGGATGAGGTTAAGGCGGAACTCGATGAGCAGAAGCTCCAGTACGGCAATCCGCAGCAGGGCATCATGATCGAAACGCCGGCAGCGGTGATGGTAAGCCGTGATCTGGCAAAGAAGGTGGATTTCTTCAGCATCGGCACCAACGATCTGACCCAGTATACGCTGGCCATCGACCGTCAGAATCCGGAGCTGGACGAATTCTATGATCCCCATCATCCGGCCGTCCTGGCCATGATCAAGATGGTGGCGGACAATGCCCATGCCGAGGGCATCTGGGCCGGCATCTGCGGTGAGCTGGGTGCGGATATGACATTAACGGAAACCTTCCTGAAGCTGGGCGTGGATGAGCTGTCGGTATCGCCGGGATGTGTGCTGCCGATCCGGAAGATCATCCGGGAGACGGACATCAGTAAGCTGTAATTGTTTAGTACCACCAGAAAAATCGCGAAGCGATGTGGTGCTGAACGATTGTGTAATTCGAGGAGTGCAATGCTGACAGAAGAGCGATATGAACTGATTTTAGGGCTTCTGGAAAGAAAGGGGAGCGTGACGCTGGCAGAGATCAAGGCGGCACTGGGGGTTTCGGAATCCACGATCCGCCGGGATCTGAATGCGCTGGATGCCGCCGGCCGCCTGACCAAGGTTTTCGGCGGTGCAGTATCTCTGGACGGCACCTTTACGGGAACGGAGCCCTCTGTTGCCCAGAAAATGGGACTGCAGCAGGAGGAAAAGCGGGAGATCGCCCGCTTTGCGTCGGCACTCATACAGGACGATGACTTCATTTACCTGGATGCCGGCACCACCACCGGATATATGCTGGAGTATCTTCCGAGCTGTCGGGCTACCTTTGTCACCAATGCCGTGTCTCATGCACAGCGGCTGGCGGCAGCCGGCCGGCGGGTAATTCTCATCGGCGGCGAGCTGAAGGGCACCACGGAGGCCGTGGTGGGCAGTCAGGCCATTCTGACGATTCAGGGCTATCATTTCACCAAGGGCTTCTTCGGCACCAACGGCATCAGCAAGCGCCACGGCTTCACGACACCGGATCCCAACGAGGCGCTGGTGAAGCAGACGGCCATGGAGCAGACAGAGCATTGCTATGTATTGGCAGACAATCGGAAATTCGGCATGGTGAGCTCTGTTACCTTCGCCGCCTTCGATGCAGCAGAGATCCTGACGGAAACCGATCCGCCGGAGGGCTTCAGCGGCAGCCGGAACATCCGGGTGACAAAATAAGGTAACTGTTTAGCACCGAAATCGCCTGTGGAGCTTTTCTCCACGGGCGATTTTTTGTATTCTCGTTATCGCAACACCAGGGCGCTCAGCAGCACCACGGCAACGGCTGTCATGGCGGTGGGGAAGAGACCGGCACCGAACCAGGCCAGCGCCATGCCCAGCACCAGGGCCAGCAGCCCGGAGAGGGGATTGGCGGTGGCATCCATGATGGCGGGGAAGGTCATGACCGCCAGTGTCACATAGGGCACGTAGTAGAGAAAGGAACGGATGGTGCGGTTCCGGATCTCCCGGCGAATCAGGGTGAGGGGCAGTACCCGCAGAAGATAGGACACCAGAAACATGATCAGGATGTAAATGTAGGCATTCATTCAGGCTTCCTCCTCAACGGGAAACAAAAGGGCAGCGCCGAGAGACAGGAGCACCGTCAGCAGGATGATGCGGCTTCCCTCGGAAAGACTGCGGATCAGCGGCAGCCGGGAACAGAGGAAGCTCAGGAGCATGGACAGCAGCACCAGGATGCGGATCACCGGGCTTTTTCGCGCCGGCGGGATCACGATGGCGAGAAACATGCCGTAGATGCCGACACCCAGGGCCGTCACCAGGAGGGCGGGCAGGATGCTGCCCACGATGACGCCGAGACAGGTGCCCAAGGCCCAGCAGCTCAGGGAAATGAGGGCGAGCCCGTAATTATAGAAGGGATTCAGCTTCCCCGGCTGGGTCACGGATGCGCCGAAGATCTCATCGGTGATGACGAAGCCCACCAGAAGCCGGTGCCGGAAGGCGGTGTCCGGCGAAATCTTCTGGGAGAGGGAGGCGGACATGAGGAGATATCTGGCATTGATGATCAGGGTAATGACGGCCATCTCCAGATAGGGGGCCTGTGAGGCGATCACCGTGAAGCCGGCATATTCGCCTGCGGAGGCATTGCAGAGAAGGCTGGCCAGGGTGGCCTGAAAGGCGGTGAGCCCCGCCCGCTTTGCGGAAATGCCCAGTGCGAAGGCCACAGCAAAGTAGCCCAGGGCGATGGGGATGCCGTCGTGCAGTCCCCGCCGAAACCAATGCTTGTTCTGTTCCATGTAGATACTCCCCAAACCGGGACGCCTTTGCCCCGTATTTTCTGTGATTTTATTGTTCGGCAGCCGCGGTGTGCGATCAGTCGGCGTCTTTGTTTTCCGCCACCTTCCAGGCCTGGTAGACCTCCCGCTTTCCGAGACCGCGATCCCTGGCCACGGCCTTCATGGCATCCTTCTCCGACATTCCCTGCTCAAGATAATGCTGCATGTGCTGCGTGAGAGGCATCGCCGTCCAGTCCCGGATGGCCTCCTCCCGGATGCTTTCCCGGCTCTTGCCCTCAATGACGAGAACATATTCTCCCCGGGGCTCCTCTGCCTCGTATTTCGCGACAGCGTCTCCCAGGGTGGTGCGGAGGCTTTCCTCGTGGGTCTTCGTCAGCTCCCGGCAGAGGGAAATGCGGCGATCCTCGCCCAGCACCTCTGTCAGCTCCGCCAACGTTTTCCGAAGGTGATGCGGTGCCTCGTAGACGATCATGGTCCGGGTTTCCCGGGCGAGCTCCGCGAGGATTTCCTGCCGTTCCTTCTTGTCTGCCGGCAGAAAGGCCTCGAAGGCGAAGCGCCGGGTGGGCAGTGCCGACAGGGTCAGGGCGGTAATGCAGGCGGCCGGACCGGGCAGGCTGGTGACGGGAACATTGGCCTCCG
>CAVELT010000156.1:0-4561 GCA_963616545.1 Dysosmobacter segnis
ACAAGGTGAAGTGGCTCTGCCCGGTTCCCGGCTATGACCGTCATTTCGGCATCACAGAATACTTCGGTATCGAGATGATCAATGTGCCCATGACACCGACCGGTCCGGATATGGACATCGTGGAGAAGCTGGTCAAGGAGGATGAGGCCATCAAGGGTATCTGGTGTGTGCCGAAGTACTCCAATCCGCAGGGCTACAGCTACAATGATGAGACGGTACGCCGTTTTGCCCGTCTGCAGCCCGCTGCCAAGGACTTCCGTATCTACTGGGACAATGCTTACGGCATCCATCATCTCTATGACAAGAACCAGGATTACCTCATTGAGATTCTGGCAGAATGCAAGCGCGCCGGCAATCCGGATATGGTTTACAAGTTTGCGTCCACCTCGAAGATCACCTTCCCGGGCTCCGGTATCGCCGCACTGGCCACCAGCTCCAACAATATGGATGACATCAAGAAGCAGATGCAGCACCAGACCATCGGCTATGACAAGGTGAATCAGCTGCGTCATGTGCGCTTCTTCAAGGACATCCACGGCATGGTGGAGCACATGCGGAAGCATGCAGAGATCATCCGGCCGAAGTTTGAAATGGTAGAGGATATCTTTGAGAAGCAGCTGGGCGGTCTGGGCATTGGCAGCTGGACCAAGCCCAACGGCGGCTACTTCATCAGCTTTGAGACCATGGAGGGCTGCGCAAAGCAGGTGGTGGACAAGTGCAAGAAGGCCGGTGTGAAGCTCACCGGTGCAGGCGCTACATTCCCCTACGGCAAGGATCCTAAGGATACCAATATCCGTATCGCACCCACCTATCCGCCTCTGGAGGATCTCCATACGGCAGCCGATCTCTTCACCCTCTGCGTGAAGCTGGTCAGCGCCGAGAAGCTCCTGTCGGAGAAGAGCGGCGAGCAGGTGGAGACCATCGACGCGAAGGCTGAGGAAGTTGTAAAGGGATAGAGCTTCGAAATTAGAATCAGAAGAGGAAGGCTTTGCTGCCGCAAAGCCTTTGATACGCTCGCCGCTAAGGCATCCACCGTGCCCCGGCAAGCTGACGCTGCCCCATTGGGCAAAAAAGCCGGCTCTTATGAGCCGGCTTTTTTGTCCAACGGGGGTCTGCGGGACACGGTGGATTACCCAAGCAGCTTCTTCACAATAATCCCGTAGATCTCGGAATTTTTTTCTGCCCAGTTGCGGCACATGAGCTCTGCGGACTCCCGGTCCGGCACGGAGAGCTCCAGGCTGTAGAGCAGCTCCCGCTCCTCCCGTACCTCTGCGTGCACCATATAGCTGCCGTCCTCGGTCTCGTAATAGTCCGTATAGTTGGAGCTTTCTGTCCGGAGCCGCATCCTGTTGGCCCGCAGGAACTTGTCCATATCCTCTATGGCGCCGCTGGTGATGTTGGATTGGAAGAAGCTCAGCGTATCCATACCCTCCCGGGTGATTTCGTAGCGGGTGGCATTCTTCGTGCTGTGTGCCTCGATGAGCTTTGCCTCCACCAGCTGAGATATGCATTGCTGAAGGGTAAAATATGTTGTATATTCATAATCCAGAAAAAACCCGCTGAGCTGATTGTTGGTCAGCGGGTAGTTTACGGATTTCAAAAGATACAGGATCATAAGCTTATACAGAGTAAGCGGTTCGGTAATCATAAGAATGAGCCTCTTTAATTGATCAAATGTTATCGAATGGCGTCAGCAAGCGCCTGACTTTTCACTAACTTTAGCAAAAATGCAGGGGCTGTGCAAGGAAAGAAACAATACTTTATCTTCACATTTGACTGTGCTAAAATAGTACCTTACGGAGTGAAATAATTTATGAGAGAAAAAATCAACAAGCTGGCCCGGGGACTCGTGGATCTGGAGACGCCCCGGCTCCGGCTTTCCAATACCTCCTTCGCGGGCGAGCTGGCGGCAGGCGAGCGCAGACAGTTTGAGCTGCTGCTGATTTCCGAGAACGGAGTACAGCTGAAGGGACTGGCATATTCCAGTCATCCGAAGGTACGGATCCTGAAGGAGGCCTTCGGCGGCATGCGCACGAAGCTCGGCTTTGAGGTAGACAGCCGGGAGGCCGGAGACGGAGACGTCATTTCCGGCAATCTGGATCTCGTCAGCAATGCCGGAGAGCAGAAGATTCCCTTTCACTTTACGGTGGTGCAGCAGCCGGAGGAAGAGGAAGCTTCCGCCGGAGAAAACAAGGCTGCGGCAGTCAATACGGGGATAATGTCGGCGGCACCGGAGAACGGGGCAGCCGCCGAGGATACCGCTGCAGCGACAGCAGAGACGCAGACAATTCCGAATCTGGATGAAATTCTTACGGATCCGGAGCGGGTGGAAAAGCTTGCGGCAGAGCTTTTGCAGAACGGAGATCGGACAGGAAATGCCTATCCTGTTTACCTGCAGGCGGTGCGCTTCGGCTCCGGCCTGAATCGCCTGTATGAGGCCCTGCTGGCTTCCCTTCCCGCATCCTGTGAGGAGCGCCTTCCGAGAGAGGTATATCTGTATTTTGCCTATGCGCAGGATACGGAGCCGGCTCTCAGAGAGACGCTCTACTTCAACGTGCTGAAAAACTTTGAAAAGGACGATGACATTTACCTCGCCTTCGAGCGGCGCATTCAGGAATATGCGGTGCAGGAGCTGCTGCAGGGAAAAATCAACGACTGCCTGGCGCTGATCTATGACCGGATGATCTATCCGGAAATGATCGACCGGCGGATTGCGGAGGTTTATCCGGCGATTCTGAACAGCTATAAGATTCAGTGCAGCCCGGTCTGCGCCTCTGTCGGGGTACACTATGACTGCTTTAAGCGGGATACCTGGTATCCCCTGCAGGCCGGAGTCGGCTATGTGCCGCTGTACATGCCCGGCTATACGCTTTCCTTCCGGGATGCGGAGGGCAATGCCTGCGCAGAGACAGCGTATCGCTGCACCCGGGTGCTGGAGAAGCCGGCATTGGAGCAGCGCTGCTTTGAAATGGCGCCGGAGCAGCCTATGCTGAAGCTCCGTCATGCGGCAGAATATGCCGGACGGGGAATTCGGACACAGGAGGAGCTGGAGAAGACCGAGGATGCCATTGCCAGCCTGGATCTTTCCCGCTGCTACAGAGAGGAGCTCAACGGGGCGATTCTGGCCTACTATGAAAAGCACCGGGAGGAGGACAAATGTCATCCCTTCGTGGGCGAGATTTCCTATCTTCGCTCCATCCGGGCAAAGCGGCTGGACGAGAAAAACAGGGGTATTCTGGCGGAGACGATGATCGCCTTCGGTGAATATGCGGAGGCCTACAGCATTATCCTACGCTACGGTGTGCAGACGCTGGGCCGGGAGAGTCTGGAGCAGCTGCTTCTGTATATGATCAGCCGCGCACCGGAGCAGCAGCCGGAGAAGCTGGTGCTGCTGGCCTTCCGGGCCTTCCAGGAGGGAACGGAGAACGGCAGAATTCTTTCTTATCTTCTGCAGAGCTTCAGCGGCATGTCTCTCGACATGCAGGACATTCTGGACCGGTCCATGAAGCTGCAGCGCCGGCAGGCCATGGAGGCCGCACAGCGCCGGGAAGCCGTGGAAGCGGAGATGGAGCGAAGAGAGCGGGCCATTCAGGAAGAGGCTGAGGCGAGACGGGTGCGGTCTGCTTCTGTGCGGCAGCAGCTGCGCGAGGAAAGCAGCCGGATTTCCAATACCCAGAAGGCATTGGAGCGTATCCTGAACCGCAGGCAGGAAGAGAAGGCAGACGCAGCTGCGGAGAATCCGTCCGAAAATCTGACAGCAGTCTTCGACAGTTGGCAGCAGACCGGGAATCCGGAGGGCGATGCAGCTTCTGCAGAGGAAACGGATGCGGCGCTTGCGGAGATCCGGGAGAGGGCCGAGGCAGAGGAAGCCAGAAGACGGGATGAGTATATCCGGGATCAGGATATCCTCAGCATGGCGGAGCGCCTCATGGCGCAGATGCTGTTTACCCGGGAGACGCGGGGACTGGATGAGGTTTACGATATTTATCTCCTGCATGACGGCCACGATTTCATGCTGATCCGGGCCTATATGACCATTCGGGCGCAGGATTATTTCCTGCAGCAGCTTTCCGTCCGTGACAGCTTCTTCCGGGATCTCTATACACTGGTGCACAGTGAAAAGAACAAGGAGCGTCTGCCGCTGATCTATCTGCTGGCGCTCACCAAATACATGTCCATATTGCGGGAGCTGTCGGAGGAGGAGACCGAGGAGCTGAACAGCATGATGCAGGTGCTGCTCCGGAAAAAGCTGGTCTTTGCCTATACCAAGAAGCTGCAGCGCTTCATCAGCCTGCCGGATTACATTACGGACAAGACCTATATCGAGTACCATGGGGACCGGGACGACAAGCCCACCCTTTATGTACGGATACTGCCGGATGAGAGTGCCTACCATGCCGAGGAGATCAGCCGCGTCTACCAGAACATCTTTGTGGCGCCGCTGACCCTCTTTACGGGAGAACGGGCGGATTTCCAGATCCGGCCCATGGATCCGGAGAAGCCGGTGCTGAAGGGCTGTGTGGAGGCCGGTGCGCCCCGGAAGAGTCATGGGGACACCTAC
>CAVELT010000157.1:0-4528 GCA_963616545.1 Dysosmobacter segnis
ACCGGGACAAGATCGAGGAGATCCGGAAGGAAATGGCGAAGGAGGACTGACGCGCGCCACAAGTCCATCCGCCTGAACACAAAAAGGAGGCTCGAAACGAGCCTCCTTTGCAATACCCTCTGTTCCTTCCTTTTCTTATCCCTTCACAGCACCAGGAAGCTGACGGAGCACGGCGGAAGCGCGATACTGCCTTCACCTTTTTCTTCTCCGGCCAATGTCGGCATCGTCGCAGCATCCGGCATCTTCAGCTCCTTTCCGTTCAGAAGGATTTTTTCACTCCGGAGCTTATCGGAGGAAAGCACATAGCAGGTACATGCCGGTGCTTCCACCTGTGCTGTTTCCTTACTGTTGTTCACATAAACGTAGCAGTATCCCTCCTGTCCGTCCTTGCGGCTGAAGGCATACAGGTGAACGCCCTCTCGAATCGGCTCCTGCGTATCATACACCTTCGTTCCGGCCAGGTGATTAAAGAGATAGCCGCCCCAATAAGCCGGCCGCGGTTCATGGGTATCCGGGTCCAGCAGACCGTAGGCACTTCTGGCGAAGGTATTGTGGAAGATAATGCCCCTTACCTTTGTCGCAAAGCGGCACAGCTCATCCACATAACGTATGGTTTCCACAAACGTGGAATCCCAGGTATTGCCGCCGGCAGCCGCCGCTGCGCTTTCCGTCACCCACATATCGGCACCAGGCATATATTTGTCCCTTAATGTGCTGAACCAATCCTGATCCTGCATTGTCGCACCAAGGTATGCCTCGGTCAGGACCTTGTCCTTGCCCCAGTGCCGCTTGGGCGCAATGCCGACGGCACGCTCACTGACACCGGTATAGCTGTGATAGCTGAAAATCTTCGGAAATACGGTCATCTTGGAAAGGAAGTCCTCAGAATCCACCAGGTCGATGCCTTCCATGTCCCGCTTGTTGTCCATGGCCGCAATGCCCACCAGCGTGGTTTCCGGATGGTTTTCCTGCAGCCACCTGGCAAAGAGGTCATGATCCCTGGCAAAGGCAACCGCATCATAGCCCTCCGGCAGCATGGAATCCTGGAACATATTCGGTTCATTCATGAATTCCGCATAGCAGATCTTCATGCCCTGCGCTTCGGTATAATCCCACAGAATCTTTGCCTGCTCCGGCAGCCATTCGCCGGTCTGGTCCTTATGCACACCCCTGCAGTTGGCCATGCTGATCAAGATCTGTCCGTTGACTGCCCTGGCATAGTCCAGCGCGCTCTGCCACTGCTCCCTGGTCAGGATCGTTTCGAAGCCCTCCGGAACGACGCCGTTGGTATGGCCGTCAAAGTCATAATATACACGCGTCGCCCAGCTGCCGCTGAAACGAATCACAACCGGTCCGAGAGCCTTCGCACAGCTGCGGATCCGCTGCTCTCCCAGATCTGAGGGATCCTGCATTGTCATCAGTGCCATAAAGCTGTTGGACAGGCTGAGATCCTCCCGTGACATCAGGATCGGAAATTCCTCCGTTCCCTCTACCTGCGCCTTGGTATACGGCTTCCAGAAGGTCCCCCCTGTCAGCTCCGTCATTTCAATATTATAGCTCAGCAGCCGCGGGTCTCTTTCTCGTAAAAAGCTGAGCTTCTGCGGATCCAGTTTGATGGTCATCATAGTTTGCTCCTTCCTTCGTATTACGGATCTGTTCTGTAAAATGCGACTGTGGTTCAGCTCTGCTGCATGGCAACCAGCTTTGCCGTGTTCTCCTCCACTCTCTTCTTGTTCAGCGGGAACTTGATCATGAAGAGCAGCGCAATGATGAGACAGACGGCCGGCAGACCGACAGTGATATCAAAGACAGACTGCCGAACCGCCTCGGTCTGCACCGTCGCAAGCTCGTCATATCCGATCAGGGACAGTCCCCAGCCGCCTGCACCGATGGCAATGGCGCCTGCAATCTTGCGCACAAAGCTGTCTACGGAATAGACCGTTCCGGCTGCCTTGATGCCGGTGTCCAGATAAAAGGCATCCACACAGTCATTGACAATGGAATAGCTCACCATATAGGTGATGCCCAGTCCGAGGTTCACAAAGAACATGCCGACAAGATACAAATAAGGATTTTCCACTCTTGTCAGAAACATGATCGCATAGGCTGCCGTCGAAACGGCAAGACCGAAAACACTCAGCTCTTTTTTTCCGTATTTCGAGGTCAGCGTTGTGGCCACCGGCGCCGTAATCGTCAGACCCACAAACTGCACAATGCTTGCCAGACTGGACAGTGAGGTGTTGCCGTAATAATCCAGAAAGATATACTGATTGAAGGTGGCGATCAGGATCATCACCGCATAGACAAATACCGCGTTGCCGAATTTCATCAGCAGGGTTTTATTTGTCAGACACTGCAGGATGATCTGCGCAGAGTTTTCATTTCCGCCGGCCTGCTTTTTCGTGGTATGAATTCGTTCTGTGCTTCCCTTCCAGCAGATAAAGAGGCAGATCAGTGCGCCCACTGCGAGGCAGGCCGCAACAGTCAGGAATCGCTTGCCGTCCGCCATATCATTGCCGTTTTCATCCTTTACATAGACCACCAGCGGAATGACCACACCCAGGATCATGCTGCCGACATTGGCACCGACATTCCGCCATGTGGACAGGCTGACTCTGTCCTTCACCTCTCCGCTGATCACATTGGACATGGCACCGTACGGAATGTTGACTGCCGTATAGCATCCGGAACAGAAGATCAGGTATGTCGCACCCACCCATATGATCTTGAAGGTCATGGAGGCGTCTGCGATAAAATAGTTGAACATTAGACAGCTGCTGACGGCCAGCGGCAGCGCGCCGTACAGAATCCACGGTCTGTAATGATCTCCGTGCCTGTCCGTATGCATATCCGAAAGACGGCCGACCGTCACATCGGTCACGGCATCCACAAATCTTGCGCACATGAACAAGGTACTGATGATACCTGCTGCAATTCCCAGAATTTTTGTGGAAAAGATGATCAGATAGCTGCTGGCCATCAGCATGACCAGATTACAGGCCACATCGCCCATCATATAGGAAATTTTATCTCTCCAGCCAAACGGTCGCTGTGATGCATTGCTTTTTTCTTGTGTTTGCATATTTCCCCTCTCATTATTCTTAAATTTCCTATTGTTTTGCGCGCTTCTAACAATGTATGTGTTATTTTATCAGCGTTTTTTCGGCATTTACATTGTTCTCCCAGCCGATGACATTACAAATCGTGCAAAAAAAAGCAGCGATACCGTCAGATTTTCCTCTGACAGCATCGCTGCGCTATGGTATTATATGTATATTTTACAGCGTCATTCGCTGCAGCTATGTAAAATGTTACAATATTCAGACGGCGACATTCCGTACTGTTTCCGAAATGCACGATAGAATGTCGGATAATCCGCATAGCCGACCTGCCGGCAGATGGCCTTCATCGGAACATTCTGCAGCAGCAGATGCTCCGTCTCTGCCATACGCTTTTGGGTAATGTACTTATTAAAGCTGATTCCCAGCCCTTTGGAAAAGGA
The DNA here is from genome assembly GCA_963616545.1 of Dysosmobacter segnis. Classification (GTDB taxonomy): domain Bacteria; phylum Bacillota; class Clostridia; order Lachnospirales; family Lachnospiraceae; genus Oribacterium. The sequence goes on from CAVELT010000157.1 coordinate 3,503, forward strand.
ATGCGCCAGTGTGCTTCTGCTGACATGGCATGCCTCTGCCGCCTGCTCAAGACACAGGCTTTCATTATAATGCCGGTTGATATACTCAATGGCCATCAGCAGAAGCTCCGGCTGCCGATTTCCCCTGCTGACAGCGGCCTGTTCCTGTACCGCAAGATTCATGCAGCTTATAATCTGTGCGGCAATCGCATTGGTCAGCAGCTGCCAGCTGCTTTTCTCGTATGCCCGGCAGCCCTTCTCAAAGAGCTCCCGTATGAGCTCCCATTTCGTTCCGTACGTCGCAATCTGTCCCGACAAATCCGGCCTGGCCGTCGGAAATACAGCCAGAAGTTCCCGAAGCCACGCATCCTCTGTCAGCAACACATAGCGATCGTAGTCCTCGCTTTTCACCAGCTCCGACACAAGCGCACAGTGAATGGCCATAGGCGGAATGTACAGCAGATCCCCGCAGTGCATGGTGAATTTCCGATCATCCACCAGATATTCAAACGGCTTCTCCCCCATGTACAGGCAGATCTCGCTGCACCTGTGGTAATGCAGGCTTCCCCCGCGTCGATGCTTCCAGCGATAGAACTCTACCTTATTCTGAAACAGCTTATCAAAATACAGCCTTGTCTCATCTACAATGTTCTTTTCTGTCCGCATACCTACAGCACCATAACCAGCGTACCTGCCCCGATCAAGATGCAGCCGATCAGAGAGCGAACTGTGAATTCCTCATGCAGAAAGGCAAATGCCAGAATCAGTGTGATCACCACGCTCAGTTTATCGATCGGCACGACCTTGGAGGCCTCTCCGATCTGAAGGGCCCGATAATAGCACAACCAGGACGCACCGGTGGCGAGTCCGGATAATACCAGGAAGAGCCAGCTCCTCCGGCTGATCTCCGTGATTCCGCTCTGCGTGTGAGTCAGAAACACCATCAGCCACGCCATCACAACGACCACCATGGTGCGGATCGCCGTTGCCAAATTGGAGTTGACGCCGTCAATGCCGATCTTGGCCAGAATGGAGGTCAGTGCCGCA
>CAVELT010000158.1:0-1886 GCA_963616545.1 Dysosmobacter segnis
TCCTTGGCTTAACAGTGATAAGTAACTAATTTCAAACTTACCATTGTTAGCTGATGGATTTCGGTGTGCAAGGTTAAAAGACGCCGCCTGTTTCCAAGAAAAGAAACAGGCGGTGTTCTCTTTGCCTACTTATTCACTTTACAGTAGTTCCGCCAGAATGGTTTCACCTGCCGCATGTGCTTTTTCGCCAAGCGTTGTGACATAGATGCCGTTCGCGGTCAATGCTGCGGCAGTCCCAGCTGCACGTGGGCCGCGCAGCACAATAGGCGTTGCGGTGTAAGTCCCATCCGTCTGTTTTTCAAGATGCAGGCTTGCCATCAGTGAGAAGAACGGCGGAATCTGCAAGGATTCGGTAAGGACTGCGGGAATGACCGTCCGCTTTTGGGGTACGGTGATGAGAAAGCGGCTTAAGACGTCACGTACCGCCCAGTCCATGCTGTAGAATGCGGCAAATGTCGGACCGGACAGGTTAATGACCAGTTTCCCATCAATAACAGCAGCACTCATGGGGCGCCCGGGAACAGCGGCAACGCCATGGAACAGCACGCTGCCGCGCTGCTCCAAAAGACGGTAGGTATAATCCTCCTGCCCTTTCGAGGTCCCGGCGTTTAACAGCACAATATCAGCCTGCGGGAGTACCTCGTTGAAAGCTGCTTCGATCTGCGCGGGAGAATCCGGCACGATCTCATGCATCAGAGGTTCCGCGCCAAATTCCAGGAGCATCTGCCTGACCAGAAGAGAGTTCGTATCAAAATTCTGCCCGCGGTGCAGCGGCACGCCCACGGGGATTAGCTCACTTCCGGTGGGCATAAAGGCAACGACCGGCTTTTTCCGTACCGGCACGCACGCCGCGCCGCCCATACCGATGGCGGCAAGATCCAGCGCGGTCAGCTTTTTTCCAGCCTGTGCCAGCAGCGTTCCTTTCCGGACGTCCGCGCCGCAGGGCTTTACGTTATAGCCCTTTGATGCATTCACACGCGGCGGCAGCTGCAATCCGCCGCCCGGCAGAAACGTCACGTTCTCAATGGCGATAACGGCATCGAAGCGGTCGTCGAAATCGTCTCCGGTATCGGCTCGAACATAATCCTCACCCAGTTTCCACTCACTTGTGTCCGGCGTGCCCTCTGCAAAGTCCGATGAACGAACGGCGATACCATCCATGGTAGATGCGCGGACAACGGGCAGATCATACTGCGCAAATTGATCCTCCACAAGGATTCGGCCCGCAGCGTTCTCCAACCGCACCTGCTCTGTTTGCGCCACTGGCTTCCATGCGTCAAATATACGCTTCAGTGCATCATCCTTCGATATTAGATTTTCAATATCAGGTCGCATCCTATTCCTCCTATTGCAGACAGAGACAGCCGTCCGGCTGCCTCTGCCCTGTTTCTTTTTATTTTATTCCGGCAGGACGGCGCTCAGCTGAGCATCCGTCAACTCCACGCCATACATGAAACTGAAGAACGACGAGATCTCCGTTTTCAGATCGTAGGTGCAGCTGTCGGGATAGCAGACAGATGCAGTGTACAGGCAGCCCAAAATACGCAGGGCGTTCGGGGAACGGTCGACCCAGTTCTGCGGCAGCATCGGGTTCAGATAGACGTGCCCTTTCTTGACCGCAGTAATATCAGCCCAACCCGCGTCGGTCTTGATGGTCTGATATGCCTGTGAATTCCAGACAAAAATGTATTCCGGATCCCACTGCATGACCTGCTCCAGAGAAACAGCTTCCATGCCTCCGAAACCGCTCATGGTGACCTCCTCACCGACGGCAGGGGTCAGACCGCAGTAGGTATAAACATCCGCATGGAATGAAGTCGCTGCTTCAGTGGAAAGGCCATCCATGCCTTCTGCGTAGTAATAGGTCGGGATGCTGGATGCACTGT
>CAVELT010000158.1:2173-4476 GCA_963616545.1 Dysosmobacter segnis
CCGAGCACGTCAAGGCCGCGGACGGTTTCGGGATAGTACGCCAACTGTTCCTCGGTGAATTTAGAAGCCCAACCGACGATCTGATCCGGTACAATGGCGCAGAGCCATGCTTCCGACGTGGGGCTGGAATTCCAGACGGTGGGGTTCGCGGGGAAGGTGACCGTGCGGCCTGCCATGTCCGTGATCGTGACGTTGCCATCCGCATCCGGCGTCAGGTCAGCAACCTCGTTATTGGCGGCTTCATCCTGTTCATTCTGTCCGGAAGGCACGTCGTTGGGCTGTTCGCTATCCTTTCTGTAGCATCCGGCCATGACACCGCACAGCAGACATATCGCCAGCAGCAGTGCAAGAATTTTTTGACTCGATTTCATTTTGATCCTCCTATAGTGTTTTTATTTATAACAAAGGCACGCAGCCTTTCACTACCTGATGTTCGTGTGTTCCCGTGAGAATCCCGACAGGGATACCGTATACAGATGACAGTGTCTGCTCAGTCAAAATGTCCTCCGCCGCGCCGCAGCGGTAGCTTCTGTCCGGCGAGAAGAGCAGGACAGAGCTTTTGCAGGCTAACGCCTGATCTGGCGCGTGCGTGATCATAATGATGCTGAGAGAACACTCTGTCAGCTGCCGGATCTCACGCAGGACGCGGGCCTGATTGCCGTAATCCAGATTGGCTGTCGGCTCGTCCATCAGAAGAAATTTCGCTTCCTGCGCCAGCGCCCGCGCAATCAGTGCCATCTGCCGTTCCCCACCGCTGATCTGTGTATATGGTGTCTGCGCAAGACGTTCGATGCCCAGCAGTTCCAAAGCATGCATTGCTTTCCGGACATCTTCTGCGTCCGGCGCAGCTGACATACCCATGTGTGCGACGCGTCCCATTGTAACAATCTGCAATACTGAATACGCGAATGGCGGAGTGTGGTACTGCGGAACATAGCCAAAAATCTTTGCCCGCCGCGGCTCAGACCAACTGGAAATATCTTCGCCGTCTACCGTGATCTGACCGGAAAGTGGCGGCAGCAGTCCCAGAACAGTTTTGAACAATGTTGTTTTCCCGACGCCGTTCGGCCCAAGAAGGCAAAGACATTCGCCAGTCTCCATGGCAAATGAAATGTCCCGCAGCACCGGCTTTTTCCGGTAGCCGCAGCTCAAATGCGATATCTCCAGTCTCATAACGATTCTCCACGGTGCCTTGCAAGTAAAAAAAGAAAGAATGGTGCGCCCAGCAGCGCGGTCAGAACTCCGATTGGGACTTCGACCTGAAAAAACAGGCGCGACACGTTATCCACCAGCATCAAAAACAAACCTCCGCCGATGGCGCTGGCTGGCAGCAGATCATGGTAATCCGGTCCGACCAGCAGCCGCATGAAGTGCGGGATGACCAGGCCGACCCAGCCGACCAGCCCGCAGGTCGCGACGGATGCGGCGGTCGCCAGCGTCGCACAGAAGATGAACAGTGCCCGCTGTGCACGGACGTTAATGCCCATTGTTCGTGCTTCTTCGTCTCCGAATGTCAATAGATTCAGGCGGTAGGAGTAAACCATCATCGGTACGAGACTGATGAGCGTAGGGACGATTAGGAAAAGAATCGTCTGGGGCTTTGTGTGCGTCATGCTGCCCATAAGCCAAAACGTGATCTCGCCCAGCTTGTCGTTGCCGTCTGCCAGCATTTTGATGATTGATACGCCCGCGTTCAAAAGCGCAGAGACAACCATGCCAGTCAAAACCAGCGTCATGGTCGAATTTTGCTTTTGGGAGACGGCAGAACTGACCAGCCACGTCAGCGCGACCGCGCCGAGGCCGAAGGCAAAGGAAATCAGATGCGTTACAGCCAGCGTTGCCGAGCAGAGAATCGCGCAGCAAGCGCCGAACGCCGCCCCGGACGACGCGCCAAGCAGATCGGGCGAGACCATTGGATTTTTGAACACACCCTGATAGGCTGCCCCAGACACTGACAGCCCGGCTCCGGCGAAAATGCAGGCGAGTAACCGTGGTAGCCTTACGCGGTAGACCGCCGTTTCTACCGCGGGCTCATAGGAAGCAGGTGTTCCGAACAGCAAATGCGAAAATACTTCCGGGATCTGTCGCAGGGAAACCGGATATTTCCCTGCGGTCATGGACGCGCAGAAGCAGCCGACAAGCACGGCTAGCAGAAATGCGATCCAAAGATCGCGCCTTATTTTCATACTCCACTTGCCTCCATAAACTGAAATTTGGACAACAAAAAAGCACCTGCTAAAATCCGGGTCATACGCTCGGATTTACGCAAATGCTACACAGCTGTCCAAATTCATCGTGATTTT
>CAVELT010000159.1:0-4404 GCA_963616545.1 Dysosmobacter segnis
ATTTTTCGACATATCTTTACATATTGTCGGGAGAAAAAATTCATAAAAAGTGTTATACTTATGAAAAATCTTCACTGCATTTTTGGAGGAACGACATGGCCTGGTACGACAGCGCGGTTTTCTATCATATGTATCCCCTCGGCATGGTCTCCGCAGAAAAAACGAATGACGGCGGCCCGGTACGGCATCGCTTTCCGGCGCTCAACGCCTATCTTCCCTATCTCAGGACGCTCGGCGTCAATGCCGTCTATATCGGACCGCTTTTCGAGTCCGGCAGCCACGGCTACGATACGACAGATTATCGGAGGATAGACAGACGGCTGGGCAGCAATGCGGATTTCCGGGATTTTGTGGACAGGGCCCACGCCGCCGGGATCCGGGTGGTGGTGGATGCGGTATTCAACCACACGGGCCGGGGCTTCTTCGCCTTCCGGGATATACAGGAGAAGAGGGAAATGTCTTCGTACCGGGACTGGTACAAGGGGATCAGCTTCGGCTGGGGCTCCCCGAAGGGCGATTCCTTCGGCTACAGTGCCTGGCGCGGCGCCTGGGAGCTGCCGGAGCTGAATCATGCTAATGTCGGCGTGCGGGAGTACCTGCTTTCTGCGGTAGACTTCTGGGTGCGTGAGTTTGACATTGACGGATTGCGGCTGGACTGTGCGGATGTGCTGGACCTGTCCTTTCAGAAGGCGCTGCGCAGCCGTGCGGCGTCCTGGAAGCCGGATTTCTGGCTGATGGGTGAGGTGATCCACGGGGAATATGCCCGCTGGGTGAACCCGGAGACGCTGCATTCGGTAACGAATTATGAATTGCATAAGTCCATATACTCGGGCTTCAATTCTCATAATTTTTTCGAGATTGCGCACAATCTGCGGCGAAATCTGCAGATCGCCGGAAGCCTTTATACCTTTCTGGAGAACCATGATGTGGACAGGCTGCCGGACAAGCTGGAGAATCAGGCGCATCTGCCCCTCTGCTATCTCACCATGTTTACCCTGCCGGGACACCCGTCCGTCTATTACGGCGGTGAGTTCGGCATGCGGGGACGGAAGCGGGACGGCTGGGATGATTCGCCCCTGCGGCCGGCCATTGCCGACCCGGCCATGGAACCGAATGCATTTACGGAATATATAGCCGCTCTTTGTGCGGCGTATCGGGAAAATCCGGCGCTGCAGAGCGGGGAATACCGGGAGCTCCTGCTGCGCTGCGGTCAGTGGGCCTACGCGAGAGTGCAGGAAGGGGAGGCAGCCGTTCTGACGGTCCTCAACAACGAAGACCGGGCCGAAGACATTACCCTGACCCTGCCGACGGGGGGAAGTCTCTGCCGGGAGCTTCTGACAGGGGAAACCTGGCCGGCCGAAAACGGTGTGCTGCATCTGCAGCTGCCCGGCAACACGGGCTATCTCATTAGAGTGGAAGATTAAGGGGAACTGCTGCCGGAGGAACAGGATCCGGCGGCGCAAAAAACATGACGGCGAGGGAGCCGATGATGATCACAAGGCGCGGGAGCGCAGGGAGGATATATGGCGAGAAGGAAGGCGGAGCAGAAGGATACGGGAAGACGCGTGCACCGGAGAGCGGCGGAGAAGCCGGCAGAGCAGAAGGCGCAGGCGCCGGCGGCGAAGAGCCCGGCACTGGACCCGGTTTTCATCACGGAATTTGACCGCTATCTCTTCGGACAGGGACAGCATTACAAGATCTATCAGAAGATGGGTGCCCATCCGGCGGTGCTGGAGGGAAAGAAGGGCATTCACTTCGCGGTCTGGGCACCCCATGCGAAGGCGGTTTCCATTGTCTGCGACCGGAATGAGTGGAATCCGGAGGCGAATTACATGCTGCCGCTGGAGACCAGCGGCATTTACGAGGGCTTCATGCCGGGCATGCAGGAGGGAGAGATCTACAAGTATGTGATCTGGACCCAGAACGGGGAGCAGCTGTACAAGGCAGATCCCTATGCCTTCTCTGCCGAGTTCCGGCCGGGCACAGCCTCCAGGGTGGCGGACATCAGCGGCTATCGCTGGGAGGACGGCGACTGGATGCGGAACCGTGCCCAGGGCAGCACCTATCAGAAGCCGATGTCCATTTATGAGGTGCATCTCGGCTCCTGGAAGCGCACCGACGACAAGGTGCACAACGGCTTCATGAACTATCGGGATGCGGCGAAGGCCTTGACTGCCTACTGCACGGAGATGGGCTATACCCACGTGGAGCTCATGGGCATTGCGGAGCATCCGCTGGATGCGTCCTGGGGCTATCAGGTGACGGGCTACTATGCACCGACCGCCCGCTACGGCAAGCCGAAGGAGTTCATGTACATGGTGGACTACCTGCATAAGCACGGCATCGGCGTGATTCTGGACTGGGTACCGGCGCACTTCCCGAAGGATGCCCAGGGGCTTGCGGAGTTTGACGGTACCGCCACCTATGAGTATGCGGATCCGCGTCTCGGAGAGCATCCGGACTGGGGCACCAAGGTCTTCGACTATTCCAAGAATGAGGTGAAGAATTTCCTCATCGGCAATGCTCTGTACTGGTATGACGAGTATCATATCGACGGACTGCGGGTGGATGCGGTGGCGTCCATGCTGTATCTCGACTACGGCCGGGAGAACGGCCAGTGGGTGCCGAACCGCTACGGCGGAAACGGAAACCTGGAGGCCATCGAGTTCTTCAAGCATCTGAATTCCATCGTGCGGGGCCGGAAGGACGGCACTGTCATCATTGCGGAGGAATCCACCGCCTGGCCGAAGGTGACCACCCGGCCGGAGGACGACGGTCTGGGCTTCACCTATAAGTGGAACATGGGCTGGATGCACGACTTCCTGGACTACATGAAGCTGGATCCCTACTTCCGGAAGGGCAATCATCACAAGATGACCTTCGGCATGAGCTATGCGGCATCGGAGAAGTTCATCCTGGTGCTGTCCCATGATGAGGTGGTGCATCTCAAGTGCTCCATGATCAACAAGATGCCGGGAGAGCTGCCGGATAAGTTCAAAAATCTGAAGTGCGGCTATCTCTTCATGTTCGGCCATGCGGGCAAGAAGCTGCTGTTCATGGGACAGGACTTCGGTCAGTTCCATGAGTGGAATGAGGATGTGGCGCTGGACTGGTACCTCTGCCAGGAGCCGCTGAATGCCTCTCTCCAGAAGTTCATGAAGGAGCTGCTGCATCTCTACAAGAAGTATCCGGCCATGTACGAGCTGGATGATTCCTGGGAGGGCTTCCAGTGGATCAATGCGGATGATGCGGACCGTTCCATCTTCAGCTTCATCCGGAAGGCCGCCAGCACCCAGGAGAAGCTGGCCTTCACCATCAACATGACGCCGGTGGCGCGGCCGGATTACAGGCTGGGCGTGCCCCATGCCGGAAAGTATACGCTGATCTTTGATGAGGAGGGTGCTGCCAGAGGACAGGGCCGGAAGGTGGTCTTCACCGCGAAGAAGGGCGAGTGCGACGGCCAGCCCTACCACATCGAGTACCCGCTTGCGGCGTACGGATGCGGCGTATTTAAGTTTCAGTAGTTTGCATTGATTGTGCTTTGCCCCGGAAAAAGTTTTTTCCGGGGCAAGTTTTTACATCGGATTGTATTTCATTTTGAACATGGATGTAGTAAAATACAGGTATCAGTAAAGGTGACTTGAACGCTGTACTAAAAGGAGAATTTATTATGGCAAAAGAGTTGATTTCCAAGAATGGACCGAAGAGTATTTACGTAGAAGATGGAAAGGCTTACAAGGTATTTGACGCGGGCTTCCCGAAGTCTGAGGTACTCCATGAGGCGTTCGTAACCGCAAGAGTGGAGGAAATCGAGGGTGTAAATGTGGCCGGCATTCTGGGTGTATCCCAGGATGAAGAGGGCAGATGGGTCATCGAGAAGGAATACATCGAGGGCAAGACACTGCTGCAGCTGATGGACGAGCATCCGGAGAAGGAAGACGAGTATATTGAGAAGATGGTTGACCTGCAGCTCAGCATTTTCGCCAAGAAGGCACCGCTGCTGGAGAAAATGAAGGGAAAGCTGACCTACCAGATCAACGGCTTAAATACGATCGATGCTGCCACCAGATATGAGCTGCTGACCCGTCTGGAGTCCATGCCGAAGCACTTCAAGCTCTGCCACGGCGACTTCCGCCCCTCCAACATTATCGTGAAGGAGGACGGCAGCATGTATCTCATCGACTGGGTACATGCCACCCAGGGTAATGCTTCCGGCGATGTGGCCAGAACCTATATCACACTGTATATGAAGAGCAAGGAAATGGCGAGGAAGTATTATGACTGCTTCTGTGCAAAGACCAGCACCGATCCCAGCTACGTAAACAAGTGGCTGCCCGTGATCGCCGCCGCAAACCTCACCAAGGAGCGTCCCGAGGAGAAGGAAGTCCTCGAGAGCTGGCTGAA
>CAVELT010000160.1:0-4398 GCA_963616545.1 Dysosmobacter segnis
TGTCGCTGGTGTCCGTCAGCTTCGCCAGGTCATCATTGTGCACCCGCTGCCGGGGCAGCGCCGCCCCGGTTCCTATGATTTTCAGTTCCTTCATTCCCTCAGTTCCTCATCAGATGCTTCTATATTTTTCCGTGCGCTGGCTGCGCAGCGCCTCCGGTGTCAGGCTGCAGAGCGACTGAAGGGTCTTCTCCAGCACGATATCGAGACTGGCCAAGGTCCGTTCCGGATCTGTCTGGGCACCGCCCAGGGGCTCCGGCACCACCTCATCCGCCACACCGGCCTTCAGCAGATCGTCAGCCGTGAGCCGCATGACCTCGGCCGCTTCCCCGCTGCGGCTGCTGTCCTTCCAGAGAATGGACGCGAAGCCCTCGGGGCTCAGAACGGAATAGACCGCGTTCTCCAGCATCAGGATGCGGTTCGCCACGCCGATGGCCAGGGCACCGCCGGAGCTGCCCTCACCGGTCACCACCGCGATGACCGGCACATGGAGGGCGCTCATGGCCGCCAGGTTTCGGGCAATGGCCTCGCCCTGTCCGTGCTCCTCGGCCTCGAGACCGGGATAGGCACCCGGCGTGTCAATGAAGGTAATGATGGGGCGCCCGAACTTCTCGGCCTGCTCCATGATGCGGAGGGCCTTCCGGTATCCCTCCGGTCGGGGCATGCCGAAGTTGTACTTCAGGTTTTCCTCCATGTTCCGGCCCTTCCGGTGCCCCACGACGGTCACGGGCATGCCCTTGTAGCGGGCAATGCCGCCGAGGATGGCCCGATCCTCATCATAGAGGTGGTCTCCCTTCTGCTCGAAGAAGTCCGTAAACAGCGCCTGAATGAAGTCATCGATATGGGGGCGCTTGGGATGCCGCGCCAGAAAGACACGATCCTCCGGCTTGAGATCGATGCAGCGGGACAGCAGCTCATTGCGCTCCGCCAGCATTTGCCTGATCTGCTCCGCGTTGGCCGCCATCTCCTCCTCGCTGCCGGAGAGTGCGGCGACATCCGCCTCCAGCTTCTCGGTTTTTTCTAAAATTTCCTTGATCATGCTCTTCTCCTCAGCCCACGTAACGGCTCCGCAGGTTCCGGCTGTCCTCATGAAGCTTCAGAAGGTCAATGAGGGTATTCCGCATGTCCTTACGCTCCACGATCGCATCCACAAAGCCGTGATTTTCCAGATATTCGCTGCGCTGGAAGCCCTTGGGCAGCTTCGCATTGATGGTCTGCTCGATGACCCGGGGCCCCGCAAAGCCCACCAGCGCGCCCGGCTCCGCCAGGGTAATGTCTCCCAGCGTGGCGAAGCTTGCTGTCACGCCGCCGGTGGTGGGGTGGGTCAGGAAGCTGATATAGAGGCCGCCGTTCTCCGAAAAGCGCTGCACCGCTGCAGTGGTCTTCGCCATCTGCATCAGACTGTAAATGCCCTCCTGCATTCGGGCGCCGCCGCTGGCAGAAAAAATGATCAGGGGCAGCTGATGCTTGTCCGCATACTCCACGGCACGCGTCACCTTCTCGCCGACCGCCCGGGACATGGAGCCCATGAAGAAGCGGCTGTCCAGAACCACGGCCACCACCTCGGTGCCGTCGATTCTGCCGCGGCAGGAAACCACGGATTCCTGCAGGCCGGTCTTCTCCTCCTGGGCCTTGATCTTCTCCCGATAGCCCGGGAACTGCAGCGGGTCCTCACAGGTCAGCTCCTTATCCATCTCCTCGAAGCTGCCCTTGTCCAGGATCAGGCTCAGCCGGTAATAGGCCCCGATGGGACTGTAGCTGCCGCAGACGGGGCAGACATAGAAGTTGTCCGCCCAGCGGCTCCGCATGGCCCGGCGATTGCATTTCCGGCAGCTGATGAAGCCGGCAGGCAGCATCACGGGCTTTCCTGCGGTCAGCGTATCCTTGTAGGCCCGGTGATCCAGCTCCCGGTGCTTATATAATTCGTAAACGGATTTGAGTGGTGACTTCATGCCCTCTCCTCTCTGCCGCCGATCTGCGGCGCTTCTTTTGCTTCTTTTGCCTCAATTGCCTCAATTACTTCGCTGTGTTCACGTAGTTCAGGATATCCTGTACCGTATGGAGCTTTCCGATCTCACCGTCCGGGATGGTGGTGCCCAGCTCATCCTCCAGTGCCATGTGCAGCTCCACGAGAGAGAGGGAATCGATCTCCAGATCCTCCACGAGGTCCGCTGTCAGAGTGACCTTCTCCTCATCACAAGCCAGTGTATCCACAATAATGTCCTTCAGCTTCTCGAATTCCATGCTTTTCTCCTTTTCTCCCGGCAAGCCGGATGTTTAAAATATTTTAATTAAAATTCTCGAAGCAAATCATAACAGGTTTTTCCCCGATGTCAAGAAAAATATTTAAAATGTTTGAAGTATTGCGATTGCATTAAATTCCTCCTGTATTTTTGTGTGATATGCACGATTTATAGCATCCGCTTTTACTTTTTTGTTTTTCTCACGTTTACCCGGGATAATGTCGGCAGATTCGCCGGTGATTTTTACGCAATTGTGACCGTATCCGCTTTCGGATAATATCCTTATGCTGAGCATATCTCAAGAGAGCGACTATCGGTCCGGCCCGGAAGCCGCTATACTGGGCACAACAAAAGAAAACGGAGACGCAAAGCATTCTCCCCTTCCCATTTTCGATCTGACAGCATTTTATTCTCACTCTTCTTTATTCCTTATTCTGATTTTCTTTTTCCTGTCGCTGTCTCCGTTTTCATCACTCAGACTGATTCTCCATTCCCCATAAATTTCAGGCAGCACCTTCTCTGCTTCGTTTATTTCTGTTTTCAAAGAGGTTCGTCATGGAAAAAATCCTAGCCCTGTATGACAGTGACCGGCAGTACAGCGAACGCCTCGGACGTTTCCTGGAAAGCCGCAGTGAGCTTCCCTTCCGGGTCTACCGCTTTCAGGACCCGGAGAAGCTCCGTGCCTTCTCCGACCGGCAGCACATCGACCTGCTGCTCTCCGACGCACACTGCGCCCGGGAGGCACAGGATTCCTGCTCTGCCCGGGAGGTGGTCTGCCTCCGGGAAAGCAACGAGGACTGTCCGGAGGACGGCTCCATCTACAAATTTCAGTCCGGCGATGGCATCCTCCGGGAGCTGATGAAGCACTATGCGGCGGCGCCCGTGCCGGAGCGCCGGGGAAGCACCCGCCTCTATCTCATCTACAGTCCCCTGGGACGCATTGGAAAGAGCTGCTTTGCTCTGACGCTGGCCCGGCTCCTCTCGCAGGAGTGTCCCACCCTCTATCTGAGCCTGGAGGAAAATGCCGCCTTCACCGAGGGACAGAGCCTGCAGCATAACGGTACCCTCTCCGAGGCCCTCTATTACCATAAGCAGGGCCTGCTGGATCCAGTCCGGCTGCAGAGCCTGCTCTGCGATGCCGAGGGTCTCAGCTATATCCCGCCGGTGCGGAATCCCGAGGATCTCTCGGCCCTGAGTGCGGCGGAGCTCTCCGCCTTTATGGACACACTGCAGAGCAGCAGCCGCTGCTCTGCCCTGGTGGCGGACACGGATACCGCCGTGTCCCGGGCCGCTGCCCTCTTTCCGGCGGCGGATAAGATCTTTATTCCGGTGCGGGAGGACAGTGCCTCCCGCCAGAAGCTCTCCCGCTTTGAGGACTTTCTCACCCATGCCCGGCTGCTGCGGGAGCCGGAGCGTCTGATCCGCCTCCTGCTGCCGCAGGACAGCAGCATCACCGATGCCGCTGCGCTGCTGAACCAATGCCGCCCCGGCGCCCTCACGGACTATGCCCGGGCCGTGCTGCAGAACTACATCCTGTAAAATGCCATGAATCCACTCGATACCCTGAAGAAGGAACTGAAAACCGAAATCCTCACGGGTCTGTCGGAAACCCAGCAGCTCTCCGACGCGGAGCTCTGTCTCCGCATTGACGAGCTGCTGCTGTCCCATCCGGAGCTTTCTCTCCGGGACAAGCTCTACCTCCGCCAGGCCATTTTCAACAGCTTCCGCCGCCTGGACATGCTGTCGGAGCTGCTGGACGATCCCCACATCACAGAGATCATGATCAACTCGAGCCGGGAGATCTTCATCGAAAAGGACGGCAAAATGTCCCGCTTTCGAAAAAGCTTCGAAAGCCCCGAGCAGCTGGAGGAGCTGATCCAGAGCATCGTGAGCCGCATCAACCGGGTGGTCAACACCTCGACGCCCATTGTGGATGCCCGTCTGGAGGACGGCTCCCGTGTGCATGTGGTGCTGCCGCCCGTTGCCCTGAAGGGAGCCACCGTGACCATCCGGAAATTCCCGGAGCCCATCACCATGGAGAAGCTCATTTCCTACCATTCTCTCACCCGGGAGGCCGCAGAATTTCTGGAAAGCCTGGTGGCGGCCTCCTACAACATTTTCATATCCGGCGGCACCAACTCCGGAAAAACCACCTTCC
>CAVELT010000161.1:0-4343 GCA_963616545.1 Dysosmobacter segnis
ACCGTTACCTCTCGGAATACCGGTAAGGAGAAAATCCCCCTGTGACAGAAAATACGTAAGCGTCAAATGAGAGCAAAAAAGGACCCACTCATAGAGCAGGTCCATTTCAGGACAGGAATTTTGTTGTAAAGGCTGGCCGTACAGAGAAGGATTGTCTGGGAGCCGTTCACTTGGTTAGTCAGTTCTCTTGACGGCCGGTATTTGCCGGCGGCAGTTGGAACGAAACGTCAGGAGATTGGCTGGAAAACGGGTTTGTTCTGTGTAAGACTCAGGGCTGTTTCCTTTCTACCGTCAGATTTTCAGGCAGAACGGCGTGAGAAAGGAGCGCAAGGAATTCTGTGGGACGCGGACATTTCTCAAGGTGTCTATGCGCAAGCGTTTCCAGCAGAAGACGGTTCCGTTTCCACGCAACGGCAGCGACCGTCCGAATGTTTCGTTCCACAGCCTGCCAATTTGTGCCGTAATGTCTGGCAACGTCAGGATAAAGCCATTTCGTCACCAGAAGCAGACGCTCCTGCTGTTGCATACATAAAGCTGCCGCAAGGGCGGCGTGGAAAAAGCCTTTGTAATTTGCAGATACTCCAAGCTGGTACAGCAGATCATAAGGATTTTCATAGAATGATTCCATATTCTTACCGTTCATAGGTGAATCCTTTCTTCCAACAGTTTCCTCATATCATCTTCGTTCAAGCTCGTATCCAGGAGCTCGGAAACTGTAATGGACATATACGCCGCGAAATTCTGCAGCGTAGAAAGTGTTGGATTACAGGAGGGCAGCTGGCGTATGATTCGGTTCACTGTATCAAGGCAAACGCCGGAATGGTCGGAAAAGTCCTGCTGCGTTTCTCCGGAGAAACGCAGAAACAGGCGAAACCAGCGGGAGAGGGCAAGAATTTCAGGGGTGACATTTTCCGGATCGCTTCCTTCATAATTTGGGGATCGTTCAGCCGCAGGGGATGACGAAGGGTCAAGCTTCAGAAAAGCAGAAACAGACATGCAGAAATGAGCGGCGATACAGTTAAGGGTTTTTAAGCGTGGGTTTGCTCTGGCTTTTTCCAGATTGCGAATTGTTTTTTCACAAACATGAGATTCTGCAGCAAGCTCAGACTGGAACTGCTCATTTATCATGCGAATATGCGGCAGTTCCTCAGAAATTTTCACCGTTTCTGGCATATATTTTCCTCCCTTTTGTAACAAAATTCTACAAAAGGGAAGGAAAATCATGTACGGATTATAATACCGGTCAAAAAAGGCGCAGAGCGGATTTGTCCGTTATGGTCAATCCACTCTGCGCCGAAAGGTTTGCTGTATTCACTTAATCCCTACGCAAAAAATGAGGAGCACCAAATGGTGCCCCGCATCCGCAGCCTTGACAAATGACAGCTCAGGATACCCGGCATACAGCCGGCGCGTTGGCAGGCAGCAGCTTTTCCTCCCAATCATCGCCCTTTGCAGCCAGGATCGGCGCATTGGTCAGCACCCAGGTCAGATAGCGGTAAGGATCGAGGGCATTTGCCTTCGCCGTTTCAATCATGCTGTAGATTACCGCGCTGCCCTGCGCCCCGCGTGGGGTATTGGCAAAGAGAAAGTTCTTTCTGCCAATCACAAAGGGCTTAATAGAACGCTCCGCAAGATTGTTGCTCAGTTCCAGACGGCCATCCTCCAGCACACGAATCAGGTACGGCCACTGCTCTTTCAGATAGTACAGCGCCTTGCCCAGCGCGGACTTCGGCGCGGCGTGGACCGTTTCTGCCCATGCCAACAAAGCGTCCATCACCGGCTTGGACCGTTCCAGACGCTGTGTATATCGTTCTTCCGGCGGCAGCTCCGCCAATTCCTGCTCCATGGCGAACAGCCTGCTGCAATACGCCTGCCCCCGCAGAGCTGCGGCATCCGGCTGGTCCTTCTGCGGCAGGGATTTCACCGCCTCATCAAACTTGCGCCGCAGATGCGCCCAGCAGCCCACCACACGAATCTTCTCCGGCAGCCTGTGGTAGCCGGGATACCCATCCGCATGAAGCCAGCCGGAGAAGCCCTCAAGGAACTTCTCTGCGTTTGCAGCCTTCCGGTCTGCCTTGTACTCGTAGAGGATCATCGGCTGCGCGGCGTGCTTCCCGGTCCGGTAGAGCCACATATAGCTCTTGGACTGTGCGGATTTCCCCGGTTCCCGCAAGACCTGAAGCGTGGTCTCGTCGGCGTGGAGGACTTTCTCCTTCACGAGACGCTTCTTCATTTTCTCGTAAACCGGCGTCAGCCAGTCGTCAGAAGCCCGGAGCAGCCAGTTGGACATGGTCTGCCTGGAAAGCCGGATGCCGGAACGGTTCAGCTCCTGCTCCTGCCGGTACAGTGGGGAAGCCATGACAAACTTCTGCACCATGATATGGGCAATCGCCTCCGGTGAAGCGAAGCTTCCGGAGATCACAGGCGGAACCTTTTCTGTTTTCAGGATCGGCGTCTCAATCGCCTCAACCTTGCACCTCTGGCAGGCGTAGGTGTAGTAAACATCCTCACGGATCGTTGCCGTGGCAGGATGCAGCACAAGCGTACGCCGGACTTCCTTGCCGATCTGCTCCATAACGGTGCCGCAGGCATCACAGATCCGTTTGGCTTCCGGGATCCCATGCTCCACGACCTCAACGGCTACGCCCTCCGGCAGGATCTCGTCCAGATCGCTGGAGCGCTTCTGCCGGGTGTGGGCAGAAACAGTCGTGTGCTCCGGCTGCTTCTCATCCCTGGATGCCCATGCCTCCGGCTCGTTGAAGAGAAAGCTGAGCTGCTCCACAAGCTGCTCACCAGCCTGCTCCGAGGATGCACCAAAGATCTTTTTCTTCGCAAGGCGCAGCTGCCCCATAAGGAAGTCCAGCTTCTGGTTCAGCTCGGCATTCTCAGCCTTGAGCGCCTCATATTCCGCACGGGAAACGGAAACATATTCCGTCTCTGCCGTGTTACTTGCGGTCAAAATCGTATCTCTTTTCATGTGCTGATTATACCACAAAAACCGTTGAAAAGCCAGCATTTTCAACGGTTTTTGCAGAAAATATTCAGTTTCTCATACCTAGATTATGCGCAGCCCGGCTACGGTCCTGTGTGCGTTCGGCTGCTCGATCCGGAGACCTTCCATCAGCCAGCGGTACTGCTGCGGTGTCAGCGCCTTTACCTCGGACTCAGACCGCGGCCACTGGTAGACACCCTGCTCCAGCCGCTTGTACAGCAGAAGAAAACCGTCCTTTTCCCAGTATAAGCCCTTGATCCGGTCTCGCCGCCGTCCACAGAACAGAAACAGCGTATTGGTAAACGGATCTAACTCAAACTGCTGCTGGACGATGCTGGCCAATCCGTCAATCCCACGCCTCAGATCTGTATAGCCGCAGGCGATATAGACCTTATCTGCCCCTGCAAAGTCGTTCAGCATGACTTCAACACCTGGCAGATCACCTGCACCAGCTGCGGATCTGCTCCCGCGTAGAGATTTACAGATGCTCTGCCGATCCGGATGCTGGCTGCCAGTGTCTCAGAAATCTGCTGCATACATGGCTGCTCCTGCGGCGTCGGAAGTTCTACAAACTGCGGCGCATGGTCATTTGCGGATACAGAGGCTGCGGCTGCCTCCCGCTGCAGAATTGCCCTGTCAAAAATGCGCTTCTGCCAATAGTAGTATCTTCGCTCACTGATCCCGTGCTGACGGCACCACTCTTTGCAGCTCATTTCGCTGCGCCGGCATTCTGCTACAAGTTCCGCCCATTCCATCAGCCGCTGATCTGCGCTGACCGCTGCCAGCCGTGTATCCATCTGCTGTTTCCTCCCTCTGCAATGTCACCCTGTGTAAAAGAGTGCAGCGTCAGTCTTTTGCACTCTTTTTCTTTGTCTCATTATTGCAGACAGAATCCACTTTTTCAATCCGACCGATTAGTTGACGCTTACGATCACCTGGCTGCCCACGCGCTCGCTGTACGGATTGTTCTTCGCGTTCTTGCTTCCGGTGAACAGCTGCCAGAGCACGGCCCGCATCTCGTTTGTCAGCTGCTGCGGCCCGTCGCCGCCCGGCAGCATAATGCCGCCGTGGCCGTTCAGCGCATCAATAGCGTTTTCGATCTCTTCACCCTTGTAGCTTCCGTTCCCGTCCTCGTCGAACTGCGGCAGGATTTCCTTCAGCTGCACCCACGTTCTTGCCTCGATGCCGTAGCTGTCGGCGATCTCGTATTTCTGCTTTGTCGAGTCCTTCATCACTGCGAGCAGAGCGTTGCGCTGCGCATCCGCCCCATCTACTGCGTCGATGGCTGCCCGCCACTTCTGCACGTCGGACACTGTTTTCTTTCCCTCTTCCGGTGCAAGCTCTGCCATAC
>CAVELT010000162.1:0-4247 GCA_963616545.1 Dysosmobacter segnis
CTTCTGAATATCGGGGGTAATGTCAGAGCGCTGGGCACAAAGGGTGACGGCAGCAGCTGGGTATGCCCGGTGGAGGATCCGGAATACGCGGATACGGGAAAGGGTGAGGAGTATGCGGTGATCACGGCACTGCAGGACCGGTCCCTCGTGACCTCCGGAGACTACGAGCGCTATTATACGGTGAACGGAAAACGGTATCACCACATCATCGACCCGGACACGCTGTATCCGGCGGACTATCACCGCAGCGTGACGATTCTGACGAGGGATTCTGCGCTGGCGGATGCCCTGTCCACGGGACTGTTTCTTATGAGCGAGGCGGACGGACGGGCGCTCCTCGAGTCGCTCAATCAGGAGAGGAGCGAGGCGGACCGGGTGGAGGCCATGTGGATCGAGGCGGACGGCGGGCGCAGCTGCACGGCCGGATTTTCGGATTACGTGCAGAAATAAAAGGAAACAGAAGAAATTTCAGAAAGCGCTTGACAAAACGGAAGAAACTTTAGTATTATATGCGAGTCGCTTAGAGAGCGGCTCACACATAGGGCTATCGCCAAACGGTAAGGCAACGGACTCTGACTCCGTCATTTGAAGGTTCGAATCCTTCTAGCCCTGCTCTTGAGGATCTTGCGTTGGGCAGGATCTTTTTTTGCGCTTTCGGCATGATATCGCCGGACAATTGCAAAAAGTACGAAAGACGTAAGATTTTTTCTATGGCTTTTTACAACGAACGGGTGTTATAGTAAGTTGACATCAAGGCAAGGAGCAGGAGGTTTACATGACAGAAAGATTTAAAGGCCGCTGCAGGACACGGTGCGCGAAGCTGTGGCAGCTGGCTGCTGTACTTTTTCTCTTTTTATTTTTCTTTGCAGGCAGGGCTTATGCCTACAGTGCGGCAACAAGCATCAACTCGGTGACGATCGATGCCAATACGAAGGAAAGCATACAGGTTTCCATGAGCTCCTCCAACCGGGATATGAGCGGTACGGACGGAAAGATCTATGTATTTGAGATCAAGCCCTATCAGACAGATCTCACGATGCGGAAGGATCCGTTGGCCTCGGCAGATGCGGCGGATCAGATGAACGTCAGCTTCGATCTGGATGCGGGACCCGGTGAGAAGCGGCTGTACAGTGCCTTTGTGGCAGCTGTCAAGGTGGGCTCCCGCTATCAGATCGTATCCGACCGGTATTACATCACGAATCCGGAGGTGCTGGCCGCAAACCAGGATGCGCAGCTGAACAACGGAAAGAAGGGCCTCCGCGTAGACCCGAATCTGCTGGATGATGCCCTTTCTCTGAACATCAAGCATGCCGGCGTGGACATTCCGACCCAGCGCTTCTTCGGCAGCGGCATCAGCTACAGCTTCGAGGGAAAAACCTATCAGATCAATGCTTCGCTGATCAACCAGCTGGATCAGGAGGTGAAGCGTCTGTCGGATTCCGGCGTTGCGGTGACCGCGATCCTGCTGAACGGCTGGAACAAGACCGTAACCGAGCTGAATCCCGTGGGGATATCCGAGCTGCCCACCACGCAGGCCATGTATTATCAGTTCAATGTGGAGACAGAGGGCGGCTTCCGTGCCGTGAAGGCGATGGCGTCCTATCTGGCAAAGCGCTATAACGGCAAGAACGGTCACGGCAAGATCACCAGCTGGGTCATCGGAAACGAGATCGACAACCAGTACTGGAACTATGCCGGAGATTACGATGTATCGACCTATGTGCATAAGTTCCAGAGAGCCTTCCGTGTATTTTACACGGCAATCAAGTCCGAGAGCGCCAATGACAATGTGATGTTCTCCATTGATCATTACTGGAACAGCTATCCGGAGGCAGCGCCTGTCAGCAAGTACAAGGGCAAGGACGTTGTGGAGTGGTTCAACAACTGGGACTACACAGAGGGCCGGATCGACTGGGGTCTGGCACTGCATCCCTATTCCTATCCGATGAGCAAGGCGGCCTTCTGGGATGACGAGGAAACCGGAAAGGTGACCCAGACCGTGGATTCCCCCATTGTCAACTTCCAGAATCTGCATGTGATCACAGACTTCCTGCAGAACGATGCCATCCGGAATCCGAAGGGAGCGGTGCGTACCGTATTCCTGACGGAGCAGGGCTTTACCAGCACCTATCAGAACCAGAAGGATACCTCGGATGAGCAGGCGGCAGCGGTAGCCTATTCCTACTATATTGTGGAGAACAATCCCTACATTAAGGCATATCTGCTGAGCCGTCAGGAGGATTCTGCGGACGAGACCGCCAGCGGTCTGGCTTTCGGCCTGTCCTATTTCGAGGGCACCACCATGATCCATAAGCAGGCCCATGAGGTGTTCAAGAATATCGACAATCCCAGCCTGACGCTGCAGACCTCGGAGTTTGCCAAGGCACTGATCGGCATCACGGACTGGAATCAGGTGATTCCCGGCTTCAAGGCTCCGGGACAGAGCTGATCCTGCTTTTCACAGAATGAACACAGGAAAAACATAAAGCGGTCATATTTGCCGTATAAAACTATGCACATAAAGAAAGGGCATCGGGTGCCGCAGACGGTACCCGATGCCTGAGCAAAGCATAGGAGGCAAAGAGAATGAAAAAGAACGCTACACAATCAGGAACAGTCATGAAAGCGGCATTGGCAGCCGCGGTCATGACTGTTTTTATGTCCGGCGCAGCACTGGCAGACGGCGGCCTGGAAATGAGTACCAGCTATACAGGGGTATCAGTGAAGCCGGGAGATACGGTGAGCTTCTCTCTGGACTTTGACAACAGCGGCAGCAGCGAAAACGTTTCCCTGTCGGCATCGGAGCTGCCGGACGGCTTTGAAGGATATTTTCAGGGCGGCGGCAATACGGTAAACGGTGTCTATGTCAAAAACGGTGAAAACGACAGCCTGGCCAGCTACAAGGTGACGGTACCGGACAACGCGGAGGAGGGAAGCTATCCTTTGACACTCCAGGCCTCCGGTGAGTACAACAGCGATGCATTAACGCTGACAGTGAATGTGACCAATCTGGATCTCGGCTCCAGCAAGCTGACAACGGATTATGAGGAGCAGCAGGGCGCCAGCGGCACCAGCTTCACCTTCAATTCCACCATTCAGAACAACACGGCGGAGAAGCAGAGCTACAGCCTGTCAGCCCAGGCGCCGGACGGCTGGACCGTGCGCTTCGCACCGTCCGGACAGAGCACCCAGGTGTCTGCGGTGGATGTGGACGGCCAGGGTACACAAGGCCTCACAGTGACGGTGGCACCGCCGGACAGTGTGGAGGCCGGCGAGTACGAGATCCCGATCTCTGCCATTTCCGCCAATGAGACCCTGTCGGCAACACTGAAGGTGACCATTACCGGTACCTATGATCTGAGCGTGACCACCCAGAGCGGTGTCCTGAGCTTTGACGCCAACGCCAACAAGAAAACAGCGGTAACCCTGAGTGTAGTGAACAACGGCAACATCGCGCTCAACAACATTAACCTGACCGCCCAGGCGCCGACAGACTGGGATGTGGAGTTCAGCGAAAGCAGCATTGATACGCTGGACGCAGGACAGACCAAGTCCGTGGTGGCTTATGTGACACCTTCGAAGTCGGCCATCAGCGGCGACTATGTGATGACCATCAATGCGAAGAGCACGGATACCTCCGATGCGGCGCAGTTCCGTGTGACCGTTAAGACGCAGACCATCTGGGGCTTTGCGGGTATCGCTGTGATCCTTGTGATCCTGGCCGGCTTATATACAGTATTTAAAAAGTACGGGAGGCACTAAATGAATGACTGCATCATCCGTACGGAGGGACTGTGCAAGCGCTACGGTGAGATCGAAGCGGTGCATGATCTGAATCTATCCATCCGGCGGGGAGAGGTCTTCGGACTGCTGGGACCGAACGGCGCCGGAAAGACCACCACCACGCTGATGCTGCTGGGACTGACGGATCCGACGGCGGGGCATGCCTGGATTGACGGCATGGACTGCACCAGGGATTCCCTGGCCATCAAGCGGGAGCTTGGATATCTGCCGGATTCGGTGGGCTTCTATAACGATATGACCGGCATGCAGAATCTGATCTTCACCGGCATGATGAACGGCCTGACGCGGCCGGAGGCGAAGGAGCGGGCCGATATGCTGCTGGAGCGGGTCGGCATGAGCTATGCGGCATCCCGAAAGGCAGGCACCTATTCCCGCGGCATGCGGCAGAGACTGGGCATTGCCGATGTGCTCATGAAGGATCCGAAGATCATTATCATGGATGA
>CAVELT010000163.1:0-4197 GCA_963616545.1 Dysosmobacter segnis
TGGACCGCCCCGCATCAATTACTCCCCAGCCCCCTGATAAACCCGATAAACCTGGACGTCGCCTCATTGATATACACGCCCTTTTTCCACACCAGTCCGATATTCGAGGTGATGGGCGGCGTGATCGGAATCCGCACAATGTCGGGATCATCCACCGGAATGGAACGATAGAAGAAGGCGCCGCCCAGTCCCTCCCGGATGAAGCTCAGCATGGTATAGAGCTGACTGGAGTACATCAGGATGTTGGGCTGCCGCCGCAGAGACTGGTAGCGGGAGATCACCGTCCGGTTCTGCACCGAGTCCGAGCTGAAAAGAATCAGTGGTGTGTCACCGATCTCTTCTATAGAAAGAGCTTCATGCTTTGCCAGCGGATGCGTCTTCGAAACGCAGAACACATAGCTGTCCTCCAGCATGATATGGAAGTTGAATTTGTCCACATTATAGAAGTCCAGATTCGCAATGGCCACGTCCAGCTCCTCGGATTCCACCAGACTGCAGGCCCGCACTGAGCCGTAGCTCAGAAGCTGCAGGGGAATGTTGTGCTTTTCCTGAAATTCCGTCATGAGATGCGGGAAAAACACCGTGCTCAGCATGGGCGGGATCCCCACCTTCAGGGGCCGCCGGGAGCTGGCCAGAGAGGAAAATTCTGACTGAAAGTCCTGACAGCTGTTCAGGATCTGCTCCGCCTTCTGATAGAAGACCTCTCCCTCCGGTGTCAGACTGATCTGATTCTTGCCGTGATTGAAAAGACGAAGATGAAATTCGTTCTCCAGATTCCTGAGCGCCACGGAAATGGTGGGCTGGGACACAAAAAGCTCATCCGCGGCCCTTGTGATGCTGTGATAGCGGCAGACCGCGCAGAAATACTCCAGCTGATTCAATGTCATAATATTGTGCTCTCCTGACTTTTACTTAAATATCCTCTTATTTATCATACCCGAAACGCCTCCGTTACGCCATATCCCGGCTTCAATACATAATGTATACAATCTGTGCAAATTGCCGAAAAAGCTGCACAAAAAGCCGCACAAATTTTGCGCAGCATAAAATATGACTATGCTGAACTCGACATAGACAATTGTACTTTTAAAAATCCCTGCGCTATACTGGGATCATCAAAAGAAAACACGAAGCAAAGCGGCCGCAGAAAGCGTGATTTCAGGAAGGAATCGTATCGCAGTCCGATACGACATTATTCAGGAGGAAAGTATGAGTCCAGCGTTAATCACCCTATTATTTCTCGCATTTGCGATCGTCATGTTCGTGACGGAAAAGATCCCTCTGGGACTGACATCCATGATCATCTGCATCGGCCTGGTGGTCACCAAGGTCCTGGATGTGAAAACTGCCTTTTCCGGCTTCATTGATTCCAACGTCATTCTCTTCGTGGCCATGTTCATCGTGGGCGGCGCCCTGTTTGAGACCGGTATGGCCAACGAGATCGGCGGCATCGTAACAAAGTTTGCCAAGACCGAGCGTCAGCTCATCATCGCCATCATGGTGATCGTCGGCCTGATGAGCGGCGTGCTCTCCAACACAGGTACCGCAGCGATCCTGATCCCGGTGGTGGTCGGCATCGCAGCCAAGTCCGGCTACAAGAGATCCCGTCTTCTGATGCCGCTGGTATTCGCCGCAGCCATGGGCGGAAACCTCTCCCTCATCGGCGCTCCCGGCAACATGATCGCCCAGAGTACCCTGCAGCAGGCAGAGCTCGGCAGCTTCGGCTTCTTCGAGTATGCCATCGTAGGACTTCCGATCCTCATCGCCGGCATTCTCTTCTATGCCACCATCGGCTTCAAGCTTCTGCCGAGCCACGATGTGAAGGACGATGACAGCGCCTACGATACCGCAGAGGATTTCTCCCAGGTTCCCCAGTGGAAGAAGACATTATCCCTCGTGATCCTGGTGCTGACCCTTCTGGCAATGATCTTCGAGGACAAGATCGGCATCAAGCTCTGCATCTCCGGCTGTATCGGCGCCATCGCCCTGATCCTGACCGGCGTTATCTCTGAGAAGAACGCTCTGAAGGCCATTGATCTGAAGACCATTTTCCTCTTCGGCGGTACCCTTTCACTGGCATCCGCACTGCAGGAGACCGGTGCCGGACAGCTCATCGCCGACAAGGTCATCGGCATGCTCGGTGCAAACCCTTCACCCTACATCCTGACCTTCGTGGTATTCATCATCTGCTGCGTACTGACCAACTTCATGTCCAACACAGCCACCACAGCACTGATGGCGCCGATCTGCCTCTCCATTGCCCAGGGCATGGGTGCGGATCCCAGAGCGGTTCTGATGGCCTGCGTCATCGGCGGCTCCTGCGCTTATGCAACACCGATCGGCATGCCGGCAAACACCATGGTATTCGGTATCGGCGGCTACAAGTTCAATGACTATGTGAAGTCAGGACTTCCGCTCATCGTCATTGCCACCATCGTCAGCATGATCATCCTTCCGATTGCCTTCCCGTTCTTCCCGGCGGGCTAAGCATAGAGAACAAGTATTGTTCCCCACAGTAACTTATCTGTAACGTCTATTTATCATTCAAAAAGGAGAAAAACATATGTCTAATGAAGCACAGGTTCAGAAGATGACCGACATTATCTCAAAGTTCGTAGGTTTCACAGCGAAGAAGCTGCCGGACGACGTGATCGCAAAGCTCGATGAGCTGCGTCAGAAGGAAGACAGCCCCATGGCAAAGGTAATCTACGATACCATGTTCAAGAACCAGGATCTGGCTGTGAAGCTGAATCGTCCGTCCTGCCAGGATACCGGCGTACTGCAGTTCTGGGTAAAGTGCGGCACCAAGTTCCCCCTCATCGATGATCTGGAGGCACTGCTGAAGGAGGCCGTTGTGAAGTCCACCTTCGAGACACCGCTTCGTCATAACTCTGTAGAGACCTTCGACGAGTACAACACCGGCAAGAACGTCGGTAAGGGAACCCCGACCGTATGGTGGGACATCGTACCGAACTCCGATCAGTGTGAGATCTACACCTACATGGCCGGCGGCGGATGCACCCTTCCGGGTAATGCTACCGTTCTCATGCCGGGTGAGGGCTACGAGGGCGTGACCAAGTTCGTTCTGGATCGTATGACCAGCTACGGCCTGAATGCCTGCCCGCCCCTTCTGGTTGGTGTAGGTGTGGCCACCTCCGTTGAGACTGCAGCACTGCTTTCCAAGAAGGCTCTGATGCGTCCCATCGGCTCCCACAACGAGAACGAGAGAGCTGCCAAGATGGAGAAGCTGCTGGAGGACGGCATCAATGCCATCGGCCTCGGACCCCAGGGTATGGGCGGCAAGTACTCCGTTATGGGCGTAAACATTGAGAACACAGCCCGTCACCCGTCCGCTATCGGTGTTGCTGTGAATGTCGGCTGCTGGAGCCACAGAAGAGGCCACATCGTATTCGACAAGGATCTGAACTGGACAGTTGATACACATACAGGCTTTGAGGCGTAATTTCTCAGGAGAGAAGGAGAGGAGATAAAAATGGTAGAAGTTAAAGACGGCAAGAAGATTCTGGTTACCCCGATTTCCCAGGAGGATCTGGCAGACATCAAGATCGGCGACATCATTTACCTGTCCGGCAGTCTCACCACCTGCCGTGACGTGGCACACCGCCGCGTCGTGGAAGAGGGCAGAGAGATTCCGGTAGATGTACGGAACAATGCTATCCTTCATGCAGGACCGATCATCCGGCCCCTGGAGAACGACAAGTTCGAGATGGTATCTGTAGGCCCCACCACCTCCATGAGAATGGAGAAGTTCGAGTATGAGTTCGTGCAGACCACCGGCGTGCGTGTGATCGTCGGCAAGGGCGGCATGAAGGAGAACACCGCCAGAGCCTGCAAGGACTTCGGTGCCATCCACTGTGTATTCCCCGCCGGCAATGCCGTTGTGGCAGCCACAGAGGTGAAGGAGATCATGCGGGCAGAGTGGAGAGATCTGGGCATGCCCGAGACCCTCTGGAACTGCGATGTTGAAGAGTTCGGACCGCTGATCGTTTCCATCGACGCGCAGGGCAGAAACTACTTCGAGGAGAAGAAGGTAGAGTACAATGTGAAGAAGGACGAGCAGATCGCAGAGATCTGCAAGCACGTAAGCTTCATTAAGTAATATCCCCAAACCCCAAGCTATCCCCCTTATAAAGTGTGTTTTGAGATCGGCAGCCGTTCCGAAAGGAGCGGCTGCCG
>CAVELT010000164.1:0-4140 GCA_963616545.1 Dysosmobacter segnis
CCATTGTGGTGACGGCCTTCGGACAGATTCTGCCGAAGGAGGTGCTGGAGATTCCCCGGCTCGGCTGCGTCAATGTCCATGCCTCACTGCTGCCGAAGTATCGCGGTGCGGCGCCGATCCAGTGGGCGGTACTGAACGGCGATGCAGAGAGCGGCGTCACGACCATGATGATGGATGAGGGGCTGGACACCGGCGACATCCTGATGACCGCGAAGCTGGCACTGGAGCCGAAGGAAACCGGCGGCAGCCTGTTCGACCGACTGGCGGTGCTCGGAGGAGAGCTGATTGTCAGAACCCTGGCGGCGCTGGAGGCGGGAAGCTGTCCACGCGTTCCCCAGGATGCAGCCCAGGCCAGCAAGGTATCGGTGTTTACGAAGACCTTCGGACTGATTTCCTGGGCGGAACCTGCCGTGGTGCTGGAGCGGAAGGTACGGGGGCTGAATCCCTGGCCCTCGGCCTATACCTATCTCGCCGGCAAGCAGCTGAAGCTCTGGGATACGGCGGTCTGTGAGACGCTGCCGGCGGACAGCCGGCGGCTGGGAGAGGCGGATTTCGAGAAGAGCCGGGACGTGCTGGAGAAGGCCGGGGATGCAGGCGCGAAGACATTGGCCTGGAAGGACGCAGAGGGAAGCTTTTATACGGACGGAAACGGGCTCTATGTGCAGACGGGTGAAGGCTGTCTGCAGATCCTGGAGCTGCAGCTGGAGGGAAAGAAACGGATGAAGGCGGCAGATTTTCTGCGGGGCTATAAGTGGCAGTAACGATTGGTAAAGGAGAAGATTGTGAGAGCAGAGGAGCAGAAGGGCAGAAAGCCGCCGGAGAAGCGGAAGCTGCCGACACCGAAGAAGCAGCCGGAAAGAAGCAGCCGCGCCGTTGCGCTGGAGATTCTGATGGATATTTTTGAGGACGGACGCTTCTCGCATCTTGCGCTTCGGGAGACCCTGGCGAGGGAAACAGCCCTTCCGGAAAAGGACCGGGCCCTGATCACCCGCATTGTGGAGGGTACCGTGGAGCTTTCCATTCAGCTGGACTATATTCTGAATCGCTATTCCAGCATTAAGGTGAAAAAAATGAAGCCGCTCATTCGGAATATTCTGCGGATGAGTGCCTATCAGCTTCTCTATCTGGAGCGGATTCCCGACAGCGCGGCCATCAATGAAGCCGTGAAGCTCATCAAGAAGCGGGGACTGCAGGGACTCGCGGGCTTCGGCAATGCCGTGCTGCGGCGGATTTCCCGGGAGAAGGCGGAAATTCAGACCTGGCTGCAGTCGGAGGAGGTACCGGCTTATGTTCGCTGGAGTCTTCCGGAGTGGCTTTATCACTATATGTGCCTGAACTTCGGCGAGGAAGAGACCGTCCGCATGGCACAGTACTTCCTTTCGGATGACAACAGCATCTATGTGCGCTATCGGGACGGCCGCACGGAGCAGGTGCACGGCAATGTGGCCCGCCGGGCGGATTTTAAGAGCGGGGAAATGACGGTACAGGACTACGCCTCGCAGCAGGTGGGCCTGTGGGCTTCACCCAAGCCGGGAGATTATGTGGTGGATCTTTGCAGTGCACCGGGCGGCAAGGCCTGCCACGTGGCATCTCTTCTGCAGGGCACAGGACATGTGGATGCCAGGGATGTCAGCCGGGAGAAGACGGCCATGATTCTGGAAAATGTGCGTCGTCTGGGACTGCGGAATGTCTCTGTCAAGGTCTGGGACGGCCGTGTCCGGGATGCATCTCTGCTCCGGGACGGCGAGGGAATTGCGGATATCGTGCTCTGCGATCTGCCCTGCTCCGGTCTCGGCATTCTGGCCAAGAAGCCGGATATTCGCTTTTCGGCCAGCCTGGAGGGTATACAGTCACTGCAGCGGCTGCAGCGCGAGCTTCTGTCTGTGGCGGTGCAGTATGTGAAGCCCTGCGGACGGCTGCTGTATTCCACCTGCACCATTACCCGGGAGGAGAATGAACAGAATGTGCGTTTTCTGACGGAGGAGCTGGGACTGCGGCTGCTGCGCGCACAGCGCTTCATGCCGGGACAGCCCTCGGACGGATTTTTTATCGCAGAGCTTGTGAAGGATTGACTATGGAGAATCTGAGAGATTATGAGCTGCCGGCACTGAAGGCACTGCTGACGGAGCTGGGGGAAAAGCCCTTCCGGGCAAAGCAGCTCTATGCCTGGCTGCATCAGCGGCTGGCGGCATCCTATGAGGAAATGACGGACCTCAGCAAGGGGCTTCGGGAAAAGCTGGCGGAAAGGTATACGGCGGCGCTTCCGGAGGCGGCGGAGATCCTGACCTCGAAGATCGACGGCACCAAAAAGTTTATCTTCCGTCTTGCGGACGGTCATGTCATCGAATCAGTATGGATGCAGTATCAGCACGGCAATTCGGTCTGTATTTCCAGTCAGGTGGGCTGCCGTATGGGCTGCCGCTTCTGTGCATCCACTCTGGACGGACTGGCTAGGAATCTCAGCAGCGGCGAAATGCTGTCACAGATCTATGCCATCCAGCGCATCACCGGCGAACGGGTTTCCAATGTGGTCATCATGGGCAGCGGAGAGCCACTGGACAATTACGAGGAATTCACCCGCTTTGTCCGTATACTGTCGGATGAGAACGGACTGCACATTTCCAGACGCAACATCACCGTGTCTACCTGCGGCATTGTGCCGAGGATACGGCAGCTGGCCGATGAAAATTACGGCATCACCCTGGCACTGTCGCTCCATGCCCCCAACGATGCGGTGCGGAAGACGCTGATGCCCATCGCCAACAAGTATTCCCTGCAGGAGATCCTGCCGGCGGTGGAATACTATTTTGAAAAGACCGGGCGGCGGGTGACCTTTGAGTATTCTGTCGTCGAAGGGGTAAATGACAACCGGCAGGAGGCGCAGGAGCTGGCATCGCTCATCGGCGGCATGAAGCACGGGGGCGCACTCCAGTGCCATGTCAATCTGATTCCGGTGAATCCCATCAAGGAGCGGGACTGGAAGCGGCCGGACCGTCGGAAGGTGGAGGCATTTCAGCATATTCTGGAGCGGCACGGCATCAACGCAACGATTCGCCGGGAGATGGGTACGGATATTTCCGGCGCCTGCGGGCAGCTGAGAAGAGATTATCTGGAGGAACAGCAGGATGGAGTTCTACGCAAGGACGGATAAGGGCAGACGCCGAAAAATGAATCAGGACTATGTCTTTGCCTCTGACAGGCCGGTCGGGAATTTCCCCAACCTTTTTCTCCTGGCAGACGGCATGGGCGGACACAAGGCGGGAGATTATGCCTCCCGTTATCTGGTGGAGGGACTTCGGCACTATGTGGAGAAAGCAGAGCCGGGGCCCCTGGTTCGCGTACTGGAAAGCGGCATCGCCGCATTGAACGGAGAGCTGTACCAATTGTCCCTGCAGCATGAGGAGCTCAGCGGCATGGGCACCACACTGGTGGCAGCTGTGGTGGAGGAGGGCGGCATTCTGAATGTGGCCAATATCGGAGATTCCAGAGCATATCTCATCCGGGGCAACAGCATCCGCCAGATCACGAGAGACCACAGCTATGTGGAGGAAATGGTGGAAAAGGGATATATGCGGAGAGGCTCCGAGGACTATCTCCAGTCCCGCAACATCATTACCCGGGCGGTGGGCGTACAGACCCGGGTGCATGCGGATTTTTTTGAGCTGGAGCTCAGCGAGGGAGATTTTCTGCTTCTGTGCTCCGACGGACTCAGCAATATGGTGGACAATGAGAGCATTTTAAACGTGGTAAGGGATGCATCATCGGTGCAGGCAAAGGCGGAGGCACTCGTTGATCTTGCGAATCTGAACGGCGGCAGGGACAACATCGGCGTGATTCTGCTGGATCCCTTCGGAAAGGAGGTGCAGGCATGATGCTTCAGGACGGAACGCTTTTGAACGAGCGCTATGAAATTGAATCCATGATCGGACAGGGCGGCATGAGCTACGTCTATCGTGCTCTGGACCGGAAGATGGGACGGGAGGTCGCCGTCAAGGTGCTGAAGGAGGAATACTGCGAGGACGCAGACTTTATCCGGAAGTTCCAGAATGAGGCTCAGGCGGCCGCCAAGCTGAACCATCCGAACATTGTGGCAGCCTACGATGTGGTGGACGATGAGGAGCAGCATCTGCACTATATCGT
>CAVELT010000165.1:0-4117 GCA_963616545.1 Dysosmobacter segnis
AGCGGGAGAAGATCTTCGTTGAGGTTGCCATGCAGCACAACGATTCCTATACGGAAAATATCTATACCTTCGTGAACAACATCAATACCCCGGAGGGCGGTACGCACTTGACCGGCTTTAAGAATGCTCTGACCAAGACATTCAACGACTATGCCCGGCAGCACAAGCTCCTGAAGGATTCGGAGCCCAATCTCTCCGGCGAGGACATTCGTGAGGGCCTCACCTGCATTATCTCGGTGAAGATCGAGGATCCCCAGTTCGAAGGGCAGACGAAGCAGAAGCTCGGCACCTCAGAGGCGCAGACAGCGGTGCAGGGCATCGTTTCCGAGCAGCTCACCTATTTCCTGGAGCAGAATCCCTCGGTGGCGAAGGTCATGTGTGAAAAATCCATACTGGCCCAGCGGGCCCGGGCTGCCGCCAGAAGAGCCAGAGATCTGACCCGCCGGAAGTCTGCCCTGGAGGGCGTGGGACTTCCGGGTAAGTTAGTTGACTGCAACAGCCGGGATCCCCAGGAGTGCGAGATCTTCATCGTAGAGGGAGACTCTGCACTGGGACCTGCCAAGGACGGCCGAAATGTGAATACCCAGGCGGTGCTGCCGCTGCGCGGCAAGGTGCTGAATGTGCAGAAGGCGCGGCTGGACCGGATCTATGCCAACGAAGAGATCAAGGGCATGATCACGGCCTTTGGTACGGGCATCAACGAGGACTTTGACATTTCGAAGCTTCGCTACAACAAGATCATCATCATGACCGATGCCGATGTGGACGGTGCCCACATTGCCACCCTGATGCTGACCTTTATTTACAACTTTATGCCGGAGCTGATCAAGCAGGGACATGTGTATCTCGCACAGCCGCCCCTCTTCAACATCACAAAGGGCAAAAAGCATTACTATGCTTATTCCGATGAGGAGTACCAGGACATTTTGCGGAATATCGGTGCAGAGGGTGCAGACGTTTCCCGCTTCAAGGGTCTCGGTGAGATGGACACGGAGGAGCTGGCGGAGACCACCATGGATCCGGAAACCAGAGTGCTGCTGCGGGTCAATATGGCAGAGGATGACAAGGCGGAGCTGGATCTGACATTTACCACCCTGATGGGAGATCAGGTGGAGCCGAGACGCGAGTTCATCGAACTCAACGCGAAGTATGTGACGAATCTGGATGTATAAGGAATTTTGAAGGAGGTTCAGCTTGGAGCCGAATATTTTTGATAAGGTACAGGATGTGGATCTGAAGAAGACCATGGAGAAGTCCTATATTGACTATGCCATGAGTGTTATTGTCTCCAGAGCCATTCCAGATGTCCGGGACGGACTGAAGCCTGTACAGAGAAGGGTTCTCTTTGCCCTCCAGTCTCTCGGCGTAACGCCGGATAAAAAAACGAAGAAGTGTGCCACCATCGTCGGTGAGACCATGGGTAAGTATCATCCCCACGGAGACTCCTCGATTTACGGTGCGCTGGTATACATGGGACAGCCCTGGTCCATGCGCCATGTGCTCATTGACAAGCAGGGAAACTTCGGCTCCGAGGACGGCGATTCGCCGGCTGCCATGCGATATACCGAGGCGAAGATGTCCCGGCTTGCGGCAGAAATGCTGAACGGCATCAACAAGGATACCGTGGATTTCCAGCCCAACTTTTCCAACGAATACGATGAGCCGACAGTGCTGCCCGCCCGTTTTCCGAATCTTCTGGTGAACGGTGCTACGGGTATTGCCGTAGGTATGGCCACCAACATTCCGCCCCACAACCTTCGTGAGGTGGTGAAGGCGGTGGATCGCATCATCGAGAACCGCATTGCGGATCGGGAAACCACCATGGAGGAGCTTCTCGGCATTATCCAGGGACCGGATTTCCCCACAGGTGCCCAGATCCTTGGCAGAAGGGGCATAGAAGAAGCCTATCGTACCGGCCGCGGCAAGGTGAAGATGCGGGCGGTCTGCGAGATCGAGCCCATGCAGAACGGCAAGCACCGGATCGTGGTGAAGGAGCTGCCGTATCTGGTCTATCGTTCCCGCGTGATCGAGAAAATTGCAGATCTCGTCAAGGAGAAGAAGATCGACGGCATTACCTATATCAACGACGCCGCCGGCAAGGGCTCCAATGCAAAGATCAACATTGAGCTCCGGAAGGATGTGAATCCCAATGTGATTCTGAATCAGCTCTACAAGCATACCCAGCTGCAGGATACCTTCGGTGTGAACATGCTCTGCATCGTGAACGGCGAGCCCAAGGTGCTGAACCTGCAGCAGATGCTGGAGGAGTTCCTGAAGCATCAGGTTAATGTCGTCACCCGGAGAACCCGGTATGATCTCAACAAGTGTCAGGAGCGCGCACATATCTTAGAGGGTCTCCTGAAGGCGCTGGATCATATCGATGAAATCGTGCAGATCATCCGGGCGGCCGCCAATGTAGAGGAGGCCAAGACCAATCTCATTGCGCGTTTTCAGTTCAGTGAGGCCCAGGCCCAGGCTATCGTGGACATGCGTCTCCGTGCCCTGACCGGTCTGGAAAGAGGCAGGCTGCAGGCGGAGTACGAGGACCTGCAGAAGAAGATTGCCTATTATCAGGAAATTCTCGGTGATCCCAAGAAGCTGCTGGCGGTGATCCGCGAGGAGCTGGACGTCATTGCCGATAAGTACGGTGATGACAGAAGAACCGTGCTGTCCCACGATGACGATATGGACGATGAGGATCTCATTGCCGATGACGATGTAGTCATTGCGGCCACCCGTCTCGGCTATATCAAGCGCATGTCGCCGGAGAACTTCAAGCAGCAGAACCGGGGCGGCAAGGGCATCAAGGGCATGCAGACCATCGATAATGACTATATCGAGGACCTCTTCATGACCACGAACCATCATTACATCATGTTCTTCACCAATCTGGGACGCTGCTTCCGCATCAAGGGCTACGAGATTCCGGAGGCCTCCAGAACCAGCCGCGGCACCGCTATGGTAAACCTGCTGCAGCTCCAGGCGGGAGAGCATGTCAGTGCTTCCTTCTGCCTGCGGGATTTCAGCACGGATCAGTATCTGGTACTGGCCACCCGGTCCGGCATGGTGAAGAAGACGCCGATCTCTCAGTACGCCAATGTACGGAAGAACGGACTGATCGCCATGACGCTGAAGGATGGGGACCAGCTCATCGAGGCGAAGCTGGTGGATCCCGATGAGGAGATCATGTTAGGTACCCGGAACGGTATGGCCATCCGCTTTAACGAAAAGGATATCCGCATCACCGGCCGCTCCGCTATGGGCGTGCGCGGCATGCGCCTCGATGACAATGATGAGGTCATCGGTATGCAGAAGCTTTCCCAGGGAGAGTATCTCCTTGTGGTATCCGAAAAGGGCTACGGCAAGCTGACGGCAGTATCTGAATTCAATGTGCAGAACCGGGGCGGCAAGGGACTGCACTGCTACCGCTTCACGGAGAAGACCGGGCAGCAGCTGGTGGGCTTCAAGCTCTGTACCAGAGACCGCGAGCTTATGCTAATTACCACGGCGGGCATTGTCATCCGTATGAGTCTCTCCGATGTCAGCATCACCGGCCGCAGCACCTCCGGCGTGAAGTTCATGAGCCTGGATCAGGACACCCGTATTGCCTCCATTGCCAAGGTGCGGGAATCTGCCCAGGATGCAGAGGAGGATAATGAAGGCGGCGCCGAAGAAGCGGAAAAGACAGAATTGTAAAGAAAGTGCTTGACAGTTTGCCAAAACATTGCTACTATGTATAGGCATCCTTGAAGGGTGCCTATTTTAATGATTCCCTCTTGGCAGGGATAAAGAAGCAAGTGGAGAAATACTCAAGAGGCCGAAGAGGCGCCCCTGCTAAGGGTGTAGGTCGGGTTAAACCGGCGCGAGGGTTCAAATCCCTCTTTCTCCGTTTCAGCTTAAAAAAGCTGATTGACAAAAGAAAAGCTATGTGATATAGTTCTTTCTCGTCGCCGTTGCAGTTTAGCGGCGATAAAAAATTGAAAAAGTGCTTGACAAAAACTTAAATACTTGATAAAGTAAATGAGTTGTCGCCAAAAGCGACGAGCACAAAGAACCTTGAAAATCAAAGATCGAATAATACACAGACCCTGAAGATTCTTTAAAAGATTTTCAGAAA
>CAVELT010000166.1:0-4096 GCA_963616545.1 Dysosmobacter segnis
AGTCCGGCTTCGGTCTGGCCAATGTCAGCGAGCGCATCCGTATGAACTACGGCAGCGAATACGGGCTCTCTGTGGAATCGGAGCCGGGATTCGGCACCACGGTAACGATACGGCTGCCGGCAAAGAGAAAGGGCGGGACGGAAGATGAAAAAGCATAAGACAGGCAGAACGGCAGCCGCTCTTCTGACGGCAATGCTGCTGCTCACGGGCTGCCTGCCCTCGGCGCAGCTTCCGGTGACAGCGGCAGAGGAGAGTTCAGAGCAGGACCTGCTGGCGGTGGGCTTTTCCCAGCTGGGAGCGGAATCCCTGTGGCGGCAGGCCAATACCGCCTCCATTCAGGCGGCTCTGACCCGGGAAAACGGCTTTTACCTTCATTACAGCAATGCACGGCAGCAGCAGAGCAATCAGATCAAGGCCATGCGCAGCTTTATTTCTCAGCAGGTGGACTACATTGTTTTTACGCCGGTGAAGGAGGAGGGCTGGAAAACCGTGCTGCGGGAGGCCCGGGAGGCGGACATTCCCGTCATTATCCTGGACCGTATGGCGGATTACGCGGATGAAGCGGACTACGCCACCTTCATCGGTGAGGACATGTACGAGGAAGGAGCAAAGGCGGCGCGGTGGCTCGCGGAATACCTCGAGCGGCAGGGTCGGAGCGAGGAGGAGATCAATATCGTGGTGCTGCAGGGCACCAAGGGCTCTACCTCGCAGCTGGGACGCACCATCGGCTTTGACCGTCTGGCGGAGCACTACAAGAATTGGCACATTCTGTCCCAGGTGGATGCGGATTTCACCAAGGCCAAGGGCAAGGAGGTAATGAAGGACTTTCTGAAGCGCTTTCCGGAGCTGAATGTGGTGATCTGTCAGAATGATGATATGATGTTCGGTGCGCTGGAGGCGATGCAGGAGGCCGGGGTCTCCACGGGAGAGGAGGGGGATGTGATCCTCATTTCCTTTGACGGAACGAAGCAGGCGCTGCAGCTTCTGCAGAGCGGAGAGCTCAATGTGGATATTGAATGCAATCCGGAAAGCGGGGAGCTGGTGGCGGAGATCCTGAAGAAGCTGTCCCGCGGAGAAACGGTGGAAAAATGCTATTATCTGTCGGAAACGGTATTCACGCCGGAAAATGTGAATTTGTACATCGACAGCAGAAGCTACTGAAAAACGGACATAGAAAAAGGAGGCAGAATGCTGAAGGTATTTCTGGCAGAGGATGAAAGTGTGGTGCGGGAGAGCATCCGGGACAATATGCCCTGGGAGGAGTGCGGCTTTACGCTGATCGGAGATGCCGGGGACGGCGAGCTGGCGCTGTCCATGATGCGGAAGAATCCCCCGGATCTTCTGATCACCGACATTAAAATGCCCTTTATGGACGGACTGACCCTCTGCCATATCGCAGGAGCGGAATTTCCCGGCATGAAAAAAATCATCATGAGCGGCTATGATGACTTCGAGCTGGCGCGGCGGGCCATACAGGAGGGCGTGGATCAGTTTCTGACGAAGCCCATCACCCGGCGGGTCATGAAGCAGGCGCTGCTGGAGATCCGGGAGAAGCTGAATGCGGAGCAGGAGCAGCACCAGTACCAGGAGCGTTTTCTCCTGGAGAATCGGGAATATGAGCAGTACCAGCGGCGGGACTTTCTGGAGAAGATGTTCGGCGGCCGCATGTCCGTGGAGGAGATTTACGAAAAGGCGGGAAAGCTCGGGCTGTCCATGACCTCTGAGGCCTACAATCTGATTCTTTTTAATATGCTTCCTCGGCAGAACGAGAGGGGAATGCGGGATGAGGCCGCTTGTCAGGAGTGGGAGACGGAGCTGGTCCGCTATTTTCTGCGCTTCCCGGAGTACGTTTTTTCTCGCTGGAGTATGAACGCCTGCTGCGTCATCGTGAAGGGTACGCCGGAAACGGTGAAGGAATATACGAAAAAGGGCATTGATCAGATAACAGCCGTGCTTTCAGAGAGCGGCGACAAGCTGCACTGGCATGCGGCGGCAGGAGAGCCGGTAACCCGCTTCAGCGAGCTCTCTGCCTGCTTCTCCAGAGTGAATCATATCTTTGCGGCCCGCTTCTGGCTGCCGGAGAAGCATGTGCTGACGGAGGCGGATCTGCTGCCCCTCGGTACCGGTGAGAAGGCGGATATCCGGGATGTGGAGGCTGAGGATGTGAATCCGGCCATCATCCGGGATTTCCTTTCAGAGGGACAGGAGGGAAATGTTGTCGAGTTTATTGAAGGGTATCTCGGCAAGATGCGGGAGGCGCTGCATTCCAAGATCTTCCGGAACTATCTGGCCCTCAGCGTCTGCTTCACGGTGCTGCGCTTTGTACAGAAGCTGGACATGGAGAAGGAATATTTTCTGCAGGCGGCGCAGGTGGAGACAGAGCACCTGGAGCTTTCCGAGGCGGAGCTGCCGGCCTTCATGGAAAAGCTGCTGACGGCGGCGATTCGGGAGCGGGACCGCATTCAGGAAGCGGAAAATCAGGGCATGGTGGAAAAGGCGCTGGTGTATATCGATGCGCATTTTACCGATGAGGAGCTGTCTCTGACCCGGGTGGCGCAGGAAATGGGCGTCAGCAGCAGCTACTTCAGCGGCGAATTCAGCCGGGAACGGCAGCAGACCTTTGTGGAGTACATTACGGAGAAGCGTATGACCCTGGCCCGGAAGCTGCTGACGGAAGAGCGGCTTTCTACCCAGGAAGCAGCCCGTCAGGTGGGCTACAAGGACGCCCACTACTTCAGCTTTGTGTTTAAGAAGACCCAGGGCATATCGCCGCGGGAATTTCGCAGTCAGCAGGCGGCCCGGGGCTGAGATGCTGCAGGATGCGGCGCATTTCAGAAAATACTTGCAGGTGACGTAACGTCACCCTTTATGCTATACTCAGAATAATGCAGGGGTGCCCGAGATATGGGCATAGGACGGACTGCCTCGACAGTCGGAAAGGAAGAACAATGAAATATATCGTAACAGGCGGCGCCGGCTTCATCGGCGGCAACTTCATGCACTTTGCTGTCAACACCTATCCGGAGGATATGTGGATCTGTCTTGACAAGCTGACCTATGCCGGAAATCTGGAGACCCTGGCTCCGCTGGAGGGCAAGCCCAACTATCGTTTTGTGAAGGGCGACATTGCGGACCGTGACTTCGTGTTCGAGCTCTTCCGTACAGAAAAGCCGGATGTGATCATCAACTTTGCGGCAGAGTCGCACGTGGACCGTTCTGTTTCGGATCCCGACATTTTCCTGAAGACCAATGTCGGCGGCACGGTTACCCTGCTGGATGCCTGCCGTGAATTCGGCATTCAGCGGTATCACCAGGTATCCACCGATGAGGTTTACGGAGACCTGCCCCTGGATCGTCCGGATCTCTTCTTCACGGAGGACAATAAGATCAAGGCATCCTCTCCCTATTCCGCTTCGAAGGCTTCCTCGGATCTCTTCGTGCAGGCTTATCACAGAACCTTCGGCATTCCGGTGACCATCAGCCGCTGCTCCAACAACTACGGCCCCTACCACTTTCCGGAGAAGCTGATCCCGCTGGTGATTTCCCGCGCCCTGAACGATGAGAAGATTCCGGTTTACGGCAACGGCGCCAATGTTCGCGACTGGCTGTATGTGACAGACCACTGCAAGGCCATCGACCTCATTGTGCGGAAGGGACATGTCGGCGAGGTCTATAACATCGGCGGACATAATGAGCGCACCAATCTCGAGGTGGTGAAGACCATCCTGAAGGCACTCGGCAAGTCCGAGGATCTCATCGAGTATGTGACAGACCGTCCGGGCCATGACCAGCGCTATGCGATGGATCCGGAAAAGATCGAGACGGAGCTTGGCTGGAAGCCGGAATATACCTTTGACACCGGCATCCCCGTGACCATTGACTGGTACCTGAACCATAAGGACTGGTGGGAGCACATCCTCAGCGGTGAGTATCAGAGCTACTTCGACAAGATGTATGTGGAAGGGAAAGGACTGAAGTAAGATGAAGGGAATCGTTTTGGCAGGCGGCGCAGGTACGCGCCTCTATCCGTTGACCATGGTGACCAGCAAGCAGCTGCTGCCGGTCTATGACAAGCCCATGATCTATTATCCCCTGT